>CAXRDP010000032.1:0-24258 GCA_964229545.1 Flavobacteriaceae bacterium
GCACTACTGAGCTACTTGGCTAGGTAGATGCTGCCCATGCGCCATGGAACACGTTGAATTTCATAGGGCATGTGGTGGCACAGACAGGAGACACAAAACAGCGCATTAGCACCAACATTCGTATTGAATCCCAAAAACTGATTTGGATCAATGCCTCTATGATTGTGCCTTTGGGCAGAGCCAAAATAGATACGACGGGTGTGTCTTTTTATGAGACTATTGGTAAGTCCTATTTCCAAGGGGATTTTACAGCCATTGAAAAACTGCTAGGCATTCGTTTGGGCTATCAGGCATTGGAAAACAGCTTGTTGGGGCGTCCTTTGTTGCCGGAGTTACTGGCCAACGCCCGTCTGAACAAACGTGATGGCGGATACCTACTCAAAGCAAGACGAGGCAAATTGGAGTTTGTTTGTAAATACGGCACCGATTTTTTACTCCAACAACAACAATTGCGTATTGGAAAGCAAGAGCTTGTTGTAAGCTACTCCGATCATCAAAAAACAGCCAATCTATGGCTTCCCATGCAAGTCAATTTTAAGGCCCAATCGCCTCAACAAGAAGCCTCTTTGTCGTTTGGTTTTCGCAATGTGGTTGTGGATGCGCCCTTGCGATTTCCCTTTCAAATTCCCAAAGATTTCACCCCTATAGCCCCATGAGAATTCTAAGTACTTTATTACTGCTTTTGGTTGTGGGTTTGGGGCATGCCCAAGACGCTAAGGCGCGTCTGGAGGCCCAGCGCAAACAACTCCAACAAGAGATTGTTCAGATCAATGGCTTGTTGCAACAGAACAAAAACAAAACCTCCAATGCCTTGGAAACGGTGGAGGATTTGGAACTTAAAATCGACCGTTTAGATCAGCTCATTCGGCTCACCAATCGCCAAGTCAATGCCCTGAACCAGCAGATACAAGTCAATCAGAGGAACATCAACAACCTGCGTGCCGAACTCGAAGTGCTCAAAGCCGACTATGCAGAGATGATTGTCAAGTCACGCAAAAACGCGTCTCAACAAACCCGACTGATGTTTCTGTTGTCTTCGGAAAGTTTTTGGCAAGCCATAAAGCGCATTCGCTATATGAAGCAATACGCAGCCTACCGTCAACAACAGGGCATCAAAATCGCAGAAAAAACCCAGACCCTGCAAGAGCTCAATACCACCCTCAACCAACAAAAGACCACCAAAGAGTCTTTGGTTGCCGAAAACCGTACCGCCCAACGCCAACTCGAAACCGAGCGCAGCACCCAGCAAGAACTGATTCGCAGCCTGCGCAGCAAAACCTCTCGCTATGCGGCCCAAATCAAAAAGAAACAACAGCAAACAGCTCGTATCAACAAAGAAATCGACCGTTTGATTCGTGAGGCCATTGCTGCCTCTAACAAAAAAGCCGGCACCACCACCGCCGACTTTGCTCTTACACCCGAAGCCAAAGCCCTGGCCGCCAGCTTCTCGGCTAACAAAGGCCGCTTGCCTTGGCCGGTACGCAAAGGCGTGGTCATTCAAAAATTCGGCACCCAGCGCCACCCTGTGGTGCGCACCACCACCATCAAAAGCAACGGGGTGACCATCGCCACTAACCCAGGCACCAAAGCCCGTGCGGTTTTTGAGGGCACAGTTCTTAACATTGTACAGTTTCAGGGCAGCAATCCCATCGTGCTGATTCAGCATGGGAACTTTGTGACGGCCTATAAAAACTTGGCTACTGTGGAAGTTCAAAAGGGCGATAAGGTCATGGCCAAACAAGACATAGGCACGGTGTTTACCAACACCGATACCAACAGAACGACCTTGCAGTTTAGCATCTTCCGAACGACCACACCTCAAAACCCAGCCGACTGGATTTATCAGATGTAGCGACCTATTCGATTACCAATTTTCGGGCAATTGTCTGTCCACGGTGATGGATACGCATTAGATACAAACCACGACCCAAGCTACGTACATCCAACACCTCTGAGGTGGTTTGGCGAAGCACTTGCTGGCCCGAAAGGTTGTAGAGGGTCACCACTATGGGGGCATCAAATCCTATTAGAGACACCACCCCATTTGTAACTGGATTGGGGGTGATGGAAAATTTATTTTCAATTGGGTTTATGGAAAGCACAGACACATCAAAAGTAAAGAATGGAAAAGGGGTGGCGGCTTGGCCATTGGTTGCCTCGCCTCCAAGTGCATTGACACCGCTGTAAGTCCAGCCATTGGGGTCGAAGTTTACTGAAAAATCTGTATCATTTTTTCTGTAGGCCCAGCCATCTACATACTCCCACGGCTGACCAGCCCCATCTATATTGACATCTCCATAAACATCATATACATTGCCGTCAAAAAACACTTCAATGGCATCGTTTCCATTAATGATGGCAACGCTATCAACATAATCAGGAGGAAAACCAAACCAAGTGTTAAAATCTGTTTCTTCACGTGAGACGAGGATAAAGGTGTCCTTTGTAATGCTGATGGCGGGAAAAGTAAACTCTACTCCTTCACTACCTCCACCATTGACTGCAGACCCCACTCCATAGCGAGACAGGTCTGGGATGTCTTGAAGCGCTACAAATTCTATGGCTTTTGGGATTCCTCCAGACAAGGGTCCATCAATGACGCCGGTCATGATGAGGTCTTGTGCACTGACTGAAAAAAAAGTAAAAAAGAAAAATAGGGGTACCAGTAAAAGTAGTTTCATGATAAATGGGATTTGGGTTTCCTCAAATGTACCAAAAAACAGTATTGCTTGGCGTGAAAAAAAATTAAGAAAAAGTTAAATCCGCGGTTTTAGCGGTTTTGTAGGCGGGCGATGTATTTGCCAATCATATCAAACTCCAAATTCACTCGGTCACCAACTTGGATTTGGTGAAAATTGGTGTGTTCGTGTGTATAAGGAATGATGGCCACGCTAAAGCGATCTTTTTGGGCATCGATGACCGTTAGGCTGGTGCCGTTGACAGTAATGGAACCTTTTTCAATCACGAGGTTGCCCAAGCTGGGGTCAAACCCAAAGGTGTAGCGCCAACTGCCGCTTTCGTCGGCCACTTCTAGGCATTTTCCCACTTGGTCCACATGCCCTTGCACAAGGTGTCCGTCGAGGCGGTCACCCAGTTTCATAGCGCGTTCCAAATTCACAACCTTGCCTACTTCCCAGTCATGCAAGGCGGTTTTGTCCAGGGTTTCTTGTATGGCTGTAACGGTGTGGGTGTTGTCGTCTATGGCTACGACCGTCAGGCAGACACCATCATGGGCTAGGCTCTGATCGATTTTGAGCGATTCTGCCAGAGGGCTTTGCACACGGATGTGTATGTTTTCTTCCTCCCGATCGATGGCGTAGATTTTGCCCAAACACTCAATAATACCGGTAAACATAGCCCCGAATTTGGTTAACTTTGCCAAAAATACGGATAAAAGATGAGCAGTCCGATTCTTGGTATTTCGATAGGCGACCCCAACGGCATAGGGCCCGAGGTGGTGCTCAAAACCTTTTCGGATTCTCGTATGTTTGATTTTTGTACCCCCGTGGTATATGCTCACCCCGATTTTTTAAACTCTCAAAACAAGCATTTTGGACTCAAGGTGCCTGTGCAGACGCCTAAGGACCGTCCCCAACGAGGGGTGTTGAATGTCGTTTCATGTTGGGACAGCCATCCACAAGCAGCCTACGGAAAAGAAACCAAAACCGCAGGCGCTTTCGCTTTGCAATCTTTAACCGCAGCTACCCAATCGCTTAAAGAAGGCGTCACTCAAGCCCTAATTACCGCACCCATCAACAAGGCATCCATACAGAGTGAAGCCTTTTCGTTTCCTGGACATACCGATTATTTGGCGCATGAACTGGGCGGAGAGGCGCTGATGTTTATGATTCACGATCAACTTCGCGTGGGATTGCTTACCGATCATGTGGCCATTAACGAGGTTTCTGCTTTGTTGACCCCGGAGCGCATCGTCAGCAAACTAAAGCTGATGTCACAATCGCTACAGCAAGATTTTGGTGTCCGCAAACCCAAGATTGCGGTCTTGGGCATCAACCCTCACGCAGGTGACCATGGAGTGATAGGCAGCGAGGACGACAAGATTCTCTCCCCAACATTGGCCACCCATAATATTGAAAATACTTTGGTATTTGGACCCTTTTCGGCAGATGCCTTTTTCGGCAGCCAGTCTTACCTAGACTACGATGCGGTTTTGGCAGCCTACCACGACCAAGGCCTTGTCCCATTTAAAACCCTCTCGTTTGGTGAAGGGGTCAATTTTACGGCCGGTTTGTCAGCCGTGCGCACTTCTCCCGATCACGGAACGGCCTTTGCGATTGCTGGTAAAGGGATAGCGAATCATCAATCGTTCCAGCAAGCTGTTTTTGCCGCTTTGGACATAGTGCGCAAGCGTCAAGAATATCAACAAATTACTGCCGATCCATTGCCGATTCAAGGCAATAAAAATCGCAGAAAAAGAGACAGTTAGTCTGTTTTAGGCTTTGAGGTAAATTTTATATCTTTGGCGCCCGTAACGGAAAAGGAGATGGAGCGTTTGACGGAATTTGAAGTAAAGTTTTCCGGATTAAAAGAAGGCATTCATCGATTTGAGTTTTCAGTAACGGATAAGTTCTTTGAGGAATTTGAGTATAAAGAATTCAACAGTGTTCAAGCCAAGGTAGTGTTGGACTTGCATAAAAAAGCCACCCTCATGGAGGCGCATTACAGCATGCAAGGCACAGTCAACCTACATTGCGACCTGACCAACGAACCTTTTGATCTAGAAGTTTCCCACGATTTTGATTTAGTCATCAAGTTTGGGCCGGACTTTAGCGACGATCATGAAGATTTGATGGTGCTTCCACATGGGGCACACAGTTTTGATGCTTCTCAACATATCTATGAGCTTTTGGTATTAAGCATACCACAAAAAAGAGTTCATCCAGGCGTTGAAGACGGCACCTTGGATTCCGACATACTCCACAGGCTAGAAGAGCTGAGACCCTCGGAAGACAAAACCTCCCAAAGCGGCACCGATCCGCGTTGGGACGCATTAAAGAAATTAAAAGAATAATAATAGAGCCATGGCGCATCCTAAAAGAAAAACATCGAAAACACGTCGTGACAAACGACGCACCCACTACAAAGCAATCGCTCCTCAAGTTGCGGTTTGCTCCACTACAGGGGAGTCTCACTTGTACCATCGTGCACATTGGCATGAGGGCAAGTTGTACTACCGAGGCAAAGTATTAATCGATAATACTGCCGAAACCGTATAATATCTTATTTCCTTTTATTGGATTTATAAAACGCTTCCCTGAGGCGTTTTTTTATTGGTATAAAAATTCAAAAAAACCGATTTTTTTAGGTCAAAATCGCCAATTTTTACTAATTTTCCGCCCTATTTGCGTGTTTTTTGACCAAAAACAACTCAAATGAACGAAAAGCAAACCGCCGCCATAACAGCCGTTGGGGCCTATGTCCCTGACAAAGTGTTGAGCAACAAAGACCTTGAGCAAATGGTAGAAACCACTGATGCTTGGATTCGCTCAAGAACTGGAATATCTGAACGTCGCATATTGAGTGAACCCGGTCAAGGCACTTCCTACATGGCCATTAGAGCGGCACAAGACTTACTTAAGCGCGGCAACATAGACCCTAAAGACATAGATTGTGTACTTGTGTGCACAGCGACCCCCGATATGTCTGTAGCTGCCACGGCAGCCTATGTGGCGAGTGAAATTGGAGCTACTCAAGCTTTTGGCTACGACCTGCAAGCCGCTTGCTCTGGTTTTTTGTATGGGATGTCCACGGCAGCTGCTTATATTTCTAGTGGGAGGTACCAAAAAGTACTACTCATCGGAGCTGATAAGATGTCATCGATTGTGGATTATGAAGACCGAACGACCTGTATCATCTTTGGGGATGGTGCGGGTGCTGTTTTGTTCGAACCCAACGACGAAGGATTAGGGATGCAAGACGAGTATTTTCGAGTAGATGGTGTGGGACGAGAGCATCTTCGTATAGAAGCCGGAGGGTCTTTGAAGCCGACCTCGGCTGATACTGTAGCAGCCAAACAACATTATTTACAACAAGACGGGAAAACAGTATTTAAATTTGCGGTATCTAATATGGCTGATGCTGCCGCTCAAATCATGGAGCGCAACCAGTTGTCACACCAAGACATTCAGTATTTGGTTCCTCACCAAGCCAACAAACGTATTATTGACGCTACCGCATCGCGTGTGGGTGTTGATCAAGAAAAAGTATTGACCAATATTGAGCACTACGGAAATACCACGGCAGCAACGTTGCCCTTATTGCTGTCTGATTATGAGCATCAATTTAAAAAAGGAGACAATTTAATCTTTGCAGCCTTCGGTGGTGGATTCACCTGGGGCGCATCATGGCTCAAATGGGCCTATAATTCAACAAAACATTAACACAATTTATTATGGAACTCAAAGAGATTCAAAATCTAATCAAATTTGTAGCCAAAACCGGCGTCAGTGAAGTCCAATTAGAGTTGGGCGATGTTAAACTCACCATAAAAACCCAAGATGGGGTAGTGCAACAAGTGGTTTCAACACCTGTTGTTGAGGCTGCTTCTGCTGTGACTCCTATTCCTATAGCGGCACCAATCCCTGCGGCACCAACCGCAGCAGCATCTCAAGATACCGATGAGGGTCTGATTACCATTAAATCACCCATTATTGGTACTTTCTATCGTCGTCCTTCTCCGGACAAACCCAATTTTGTAGAAGTGGGAACTGAAGTCAATGAAGGTGATGTCTTGTGTGTGGTAGAGGCGATGAAACTTTTTAACGAAATTGAGTCCGAAATTTCGGGAACCATTGTTAAGGTATTGGTGGAGGACGCATCCCCCGTAGAGTTTGACCAGCCTTTGTTTGTAATTGATCCATCATAAGCCTCCAAAAAAGAAACACTATGTTTAAAAAAGTGCTTATTGCCAATCGTGGCGAGATTGCGCTACGTGTGATACGAACCTGTCGTGAGATGGGCATCAAGACCGTAGCGGTTTATTCCAAAGCAGACGAAGAAAGCTTGCATGTAAAGTTTGCTGATGAAGCGGTTTGTATAGGGCCGGCCCCGAGTTCGGAGTCCTATTTGAAGATTCCCAACATTATAGCTGCCGCTGAGATTACCAATGCAGATGCCATTCACCCTGGCTATGGTTTTTTGTCTGAAAACGCCAAGTTTTCCAAAATATGTGATGAACACAAGATCAAATTTATCGGCGCTTCTAGCGAGATGATTGAAAAAATGGGGGATAAAGCTACTGCCAAAGCGACGATGAAAGCCGCAGGGGTGCCTACCATTCCAGGGTCTGAAGGACTGATAGAAGATTTTGCAGCTTGTAAAAAACTGGCCAAGAAAGTTGGCTACCCTGTCATGCTAAAGGCAACTGCCGGAGGAGGCGGTAAAGGTATGCGTGCTGTTTGGTCGCCAGACGATTTGCAAAAGGCCTGGGACAGTGCCCGACAGGAAGCCAAAGCGGCTTTCGGTAATGACGGTATGTATATGGAAAAACTCATAGAGGAGCCACGACATATTGAGATTCAAATTGTGGGAGACTCTTACGGCAAAGCTTGTCACCTTTCTGAGCGCGACTGCTCTATCCAGCGCCGCCACCAAAAATTGGTTGAGGAGACACCCTCTCCTTTTATGACCGATGCGTTGCGTAAAAAGATGGGTGCCGCTGCGGTGAAGGCAGCCGAATTTATCAAATACGAAGGTGCTGGAACCGTAGAGTTTTTGGTGGACAAGCACCGTAATTTCTATTTTATGGAAATGAACACCCGTATTCAAGTAGAGCACCCTATCACAGAACAAGTGATCGACTATGATTTGATTGCAGAACAGATTAAGGTGGCTGCAGGGGAAAAAATAAGTGGTAAAAACTATTTTCCTAAGCTGCATGCGATCGAATGTCGCATCAATGCCGAGGATCCTTATAACGGATTCCGACCGGCTCCGGGGATGATTCGCACCCTACACACGCCCGGTGGGCATGGTGTGCGTTTGGACACCCACGTATACAGTGGCTACATGATTCCACCTCACTATGACTCTATGATTGCCAAGCTTATTACCACCGCCCAAACAAGGGAGGAGGCCATCAATAAGATGAGGCGTGCGTTGGACGAGTTTTTTATTGAGGGTGTCAACACCACGATTCCATTCCATAGACAATTGATGGATCACCCGGATTTTGTGGCCGGAAATTACACTACTAAGTTTATGGAGGATTTTGAAATGAATCCACCAAAATAGGACTGAGCTATTACTTCTCGTTGGGCAAAGTACGTATCCCCATATTGTGGAGCGTAAACCCAAAAACATCTGCGTAAAGGGCTATGGATTTTGAGGTAGGTGTCCCCGCCCCATGTCCTGCATCGGTTTCTATTCTTATCAATACCGGATTTTCTCCTTGATGTTTGTCTTGCAGTTCAGCAGCAAATTTAAAAGAGTGTGCCGGGACGACTCTATCATCGTGATCGCCCGTCGTGACAAGGGTCGCAGGATAGTGGGTTCCTTCTTCAATATTGTGTAAAGGGGAATAGCCTTTTAGGTAATGAAACATTTCTTCGGATTGCTCTGAAGTGCCAAAATCGTAGGCCCATCCTGCCCCTGCGGTAAAGGTGTGATAGCGCAACATGTCCAATACGCCTACAGCAGGCAAAGCAACTTTGGCCAAATCGGGGCGTTGTGTCATGGTGGCACCAACGAGTAAGCCTCCGTTAGATCCGCCTCTAATGGCTAAGTATTCGGGGGAAGTATATCCCTCTTGAATCAAAAACTCTGCAGCAGCGATAAAATCGTCAAAGACATTTTGCTTTTGGAACTGTGTTCCGGCTTTGTGCCACTCTTTTCCATATTCGCCACCTCCACGCAGATTGGGCACCGCATACACCCCGCCCAAGGCCATCCAAGTGGCATTGACCAAACTAAACGAAGGGGTCAGGCTGATGTTAAAGCCGCCGTAGCCGTAGAGTATGGTGGGGTTCTGGCCATTCAAAGGCGTTCCTTTTTTATAGGTGATGATCATAGGCACTTTTGTGCCATCTTTAGAGCTGTAAAAGACCTGTTTGGACTCGTAATCATCGGAAGTAAAGGCAATTTCAGGCTTCCAGTAGGGAGTCGTTTCACCCTTAGTTGGGTCATAGGCAAAATAGGAGCCGGGGGTGTAATAATTTGAAAAACTGAAATACAGGGTTTTTTGTGCTTTCTTTCCTCCAAAACCACCTGCACTTCCCAGTCCAGGAAGTTCAATTTCTCGGATGCGTTGGCCCTTATAGTCATATTGGTATACCTTAGAAATGGCATCGATCATATACTCGGCAAAGAGATAGCCACCGCCTCTGGAAGGGCTTAAGACATGTTCTGTTTCTGGAATCACGTCGATCCAGTCAGCGGGCTGGGGCTTAGAAGCCTCTGTACGTACAATTTTTTTGTTGGGTGCGTTCAAGTTGGTTACAAAGTAGAGGGTGCTTCCGTCATTGTCTAACAAGTAAGTGTCCGAGTCATAATGATCCAAAACAGTGACAATCGCACTGTCAGGATTCTGGAGGTCTTTGACAAACAACTTGTTCCCCGAAGTAGACTTGGAGGCAGATATGATCAAATAGCGCGCATCTTCAGTGACATAGCCGCTCACATACCGGTATTTTTCCTTCCCTCCAAAGACCAACTTATCCTCACTTTGAGGGGCACCCACTTTGTGGTAATACAATTTGTGTTGGTCAGTTTTGGCCGAAAGCTCACTGCCTTTGGGTTTGTCGTAGGAAGAGTAATAAAAGCCTTCGTTGGCTTTCCATGAAATCCCGCTAAACTTGATGTCTACCAGAGTGTCACCGATTTGTGTTTTGGTCTCGGCATCGAGTGTGATGATTTTTCTCCAATCACTTCCACCTTCCGAAATGGAGTAGGCCAGTAAATGACCGTTTTTCGAAAAACTCAATCCGGCCAAAGAGGTGGTGCCGTCCTCTGAAAAGTTGTTGGGATCCAAAAACACTTCGGGCGTATCGTCTCCTTTTCGACGGTACAGCACATAGTGATTTTGTAGGCCGGAGTTTTTGTAGAAATAGGTATAATCTCCCTCCTCAAAAGGGGTGCCGATTTTTTCATAATTCCAGATCTTCTCCAGGCGTTTTTGGAGTTTGTCTCTAAACGGGATTTTATCTAAATACCCGAATGTAAGCTTGTTTTGTTCGCCTACCCAAGCGGCGGTCTCGTCAGACATATCATCCTCTAACCAACGATAGGGGTCAGGCACTTGCTCACCAAAATAGGTGTCAACAACCTTGTCTTTTCGGGTCTCTGGATACACCAATTCAGGGGTGTTTTGACAGGAATACAAAGCGATAATTACGGCGGAATAAAATAGGGTTTTCATAACACATTAATGTAGGATTAGAACACTAATGTACTAATATTTTTATACCCAGCCTTTGCTGTGCAATACTTCCGCGATTTGAACGGTATTGGTAGCCGCCCCTTTTCGTAGGTTGTCAGCGACAATCCACAAGTTGAGTCCTTTTTCTTGAGACTCATCTTTCCGAATGCGCCCCACAAATACTTCATCTTTGTTAGCAGCCGTCAAGGGCATGGGATAATCGTTGTTTTGCAAATTGTCTTGCACAACAATCCCAGGGGTTTCTGCTAAAATAGAGCGCACTACGTCTAAATCGGGCGCCTCGCTTAGGGTAAGGTTTACAGATTCACTGTGTCCACCCACAACAGGAATGCGTACGGCTGTGGCCGTCACTTGAATATTGGGGTCAAGAATTTTGTGGGTTTCGTTGACCAACTTCATCTCTTCTTTTGTGTAGCCGTTTTCCAAAAACACATCGCAGTGAGGCAAAGCGTTGCGGTGAATGGGGTGCGGATAAGCTTTTTCACCCTCAATACCTTGATATTCGTTTTCGAGTTGTTGCACCGCCTTCACACCTGTTCCGGTGATGGATTGGTAGGTAGATACGACCACTCTTTGGATGCCATATTTTTTATGGATAGGTGCCAAGGCCATGACCATTTGTATGGTGGAGCAGTTGGGGTTGGCAATAATTTTGTCCTCAGGTGTAAGTGTGTCTGCGTTGATTTCGGGAACGACCAATTTGTGGTCGGGGTGCATACGCCATGCCGATGAGTTGTCGATCACTGTGGTGCCGACTGCGGCGAACTTGGGTGCCCATTCAAGTGAGGTGTCTCCACCTGCAGAGAACAGCGCCAAGTCGGGCGCCATATCCACAGCGGTTTGCAATCCTACAACAGTGTAGTCTTTGCCATTGAAGGCGACCTTCTTACCCACCGAACGTTCCGAGGCTACCGGAATAAATTCTGTTAGGGGAAAATTTCGTTCTTCGAGTACGCTTCGCATGATTTCGCCTACCATACCAGTGGCTCCGACAACTGCAACTTTCATTTATTTCAATTTTGGATGGCAAAAGTAGCCATAAAATCCCCCTTTCCCATCAAAGAAACCGAAAATATCAAAAAAATAACAAAAAGTTATAAAAATAACAATCTAATCGTCAATGATCACACGTTTCACCCTTTGTGAGATGGCAGTAAGGACTTCATACGAGATGGTGCCTGCTTTTTCGGCAAAGGTTTCTGCGCTTTGGTTGGGATGGCCAAAGACCACAACTTCGTCTCCTTCCGCACAATCGATTCCAGTCACATCGACCATAATCATATCCATACATACATTGCCTAATATGGGGGCTTTTCGACCATGAATCCATACGGCTCCTTTCCCTTTTCCGTATTGGCGTCCGATGCCATCTGCATGACCCAAAGGAAGGGTGGCTGAATGGGTTGTTTGCGAAGCGACATAACCACGGTTGTAGCCCACAGAATTGCCCGGCAGGACTTGGTGTATTTGAGAGATATTTGTTTTAAGTACGGCCACGGGTTTGAGCTGTGCACTGACCTCAGGTTCATTTCCATATCCATACAAGCCAATTCCGCTTCGAACCATATCGTATTGGGCGTCGGGATAGTTAAAAACCCCTGATGTGTTTAAAACGTGGTAAATAGGGTCAGGCCCAAAAACAGGTATAAGGGCTTCAAACTCCTGAAGTTGATGTTGGGTAAAATTCTTTTCGGCAGGGTCTTCGGTGGCCGCCAAATGAGAAAGCACCCCTTGTACTTTCATGTTAGAAGATTCGATTTGTTCCCGTACGGCTTGGGCTTGGTTGGTAGAAAAACCGAGTCGGTTGAGTCCGGTGTTGAATTTTAGATGAATGGGGTAAGTGTCTACCCCTTGTTTTTCTAAAACCTTTTGGAAGGCATTGAGCACATGCCAACCATACACGCTGGGCTCCAGTTGGTGTGCGACCAATCGGGATAGTTCGTGGGTTTGAGGGTGTAGCACCAAAATAGGAATTTGTATCCCTGCTTCCCGCAAGGCAACTCCTTCAGGCACATAGGCCACTCCCAAATAGTCGATGCCTTCATTTACCAGACACTGGCTGACGGCGACCGCATCGGCTCCATAAGCAAAAGCCTTGACCACAGCCAAGACTTTGGTGTCGGGTTGTAACCGACTGCGTATTTGCATCAGGTTGTGACGCAAATGTGGGAGGTGTATTTCAAGCCGTGTTCCTCTAGTCACGGTCGCTTTTTTTGTTTTCTGGGGAGACGGTTTCTGCGTGAACAGGTAGCTTTTCTTGAATCATGGCTTTGTGGTAGGCCGCCCGACTGAGGGGTTCGTATTCGGTGGTTTCACCCAATAACACCAAATTTTCATCATCGCTTTTTCGAAAGCTATAATGCGCCAAATTTCCAGTACGTGTACAGACTGCGTGAACCTTGGTCACATATTCTGCGGTAGCCATCAGGTGAGGCATAGGCCCAAAAGGATTGCCTTTGTAGTCCATGTCCAATCCGGCTACGACCACTCGAACGCCTCTGTTGGCCAAGTCGTTGCATACCGATACAATTTCGTCGTCGAAAAACTGGGCTTCGTCTATGCCCACCACGTCACAGTCATCTGCCAAAATGCGGATGTTAGCGGCTGCCGGTACGGCAGTAGATTGTATTTCGTTGGCGTCGTGGGAGACTACCTTGTCGTCGTCATAGCGGCTGTCTATGCTGGGCTTAAAGATTTCTACCTTTTGTTGGGCAAATTTGGCACGCTTCAGTCTGCGAATCAATTCCTCGGTCTTACCAGAAAACATAGAGCCACAGATGACTTCAATCCATCCGTATTGTTCATTATGGTTGACGGTGTTTTCGAGAAACATAAATCGGGTTTTGATTAAAAACTACGAAACCCAAAGGTACTAAAATCGAAGCACCCACTCACCCACAGTACAAATTTTACAATCATTCATAAAAATGTTTTTGCTGCCTTGTAAAAAACCCTATATTTATTTCATTAACCCAAATTTTATTTATGATGAAAACCTTACGAATTGTTTATTGGATTGCAACCGTTCTTTTTTGTTCGTTAATGCTCTATTCGGTCGGCATGTATTTGACCAAAACCGAAATGATGCAAGAAGGCTTTGTGGCGCTGGGCTATCCGGCCTACCTAGTTTTGCCGTTGGCCGTTTTGAAATTACTCGGCCTAGCAGTGATTTTGTACAACCGCTGGAAGTCCCTTAAAGAGTGGGCCTATGCCGGTTTTGTTATTGACATCTGCTTGGCGGCAGTAGCACACTTGGATGTGCAAGACGGAAATGAGTCGGGCGCAATAATGGCCTTGATTTTGGTCTTAATTTCATATTTGGTTGGAAAAATCGCCCGTCCTTAGCGGCACCCTCTATATCGTACCCACTCCCATTGGGAATTTGGGTGACATGACCCATAGAGCCCTAACTGTGTTGGCAGAAGTTGATCTTATATTGTGTGAAGACACCCGCACCAGTGGCAAGTTGTTGCAGCACTACGGAGTTGAGACGCCCACCCGCGCGCATCATATGCACAACGAGCACCGAGAGGTAGAACGCCTTACTTCGCAACTTTCTGAAGGCATGTGTATGGCTCTTATTTCTGATGCCGGTACGCCGGCAATTTCTGACCCAGGCTTTTTGTTGGTACGCAGTTGTTTGGCCGCCGGACTAGATGTGATCACTTTACCCGGACCCACGGCTTTTGTGCCTGCACTGGTGCAAAGCGGACTGCCTTGTGAGCGTTTTGTGTTTGAAGGTTTTCTTCCCCACAAAAAGGGGCGAAAGACACGTATAGAAGCACTTGCAAGCGAAACCAGAACCATGGTATTTTACGAATCCCCTCACCGCCTCGTCAAAACCTTACAACAGCTCGCAGAGGCTTTTGGCCCAAGTCGCCAAGCCTCGGTATCCAGAGAAATTACCAAGTTGTATGAAGAAACTCAAAGAGGGACACTATCGGAACTGTACACGCATTTTGAAAATCAGGCTCCCAAAGGAGAGTTGGTATTGGTGGTTGGAGGTAAATCTTAAGTATGCGTTGGAATCTGAAAGCCCACCCTGACTCCAAAATAACAGCTCATTTGACTGATGTGCTTGGGGTATCTCCTGTGGTGGCACATTTGTTGGCACAACGAGGGATAGAAACGTTTGAAGCTGCCAAAGACTTTTTTCGACCCCATTGGGGTCAGTTGCACGATCCTTTTTTGATGAAAGACATGGACCGCGCGGTGGATCGCTTAGAAAAGTCGCTTTCTGAAAATGAAAAGATCATGGTCTTTGGGGACTATGATGTGGACGGCACCACGGCGGTTACCCTTATCACCCATTATTTGAGGTCGATCTCGGCAAATGCCTCGCCTTATATTCCGGATCGTTATAGGGAAGGCTATGGTCTTTCCAAAGAAGGGATTGACTTGGCCATCAAAGAAGAAATGACGCTGCTTATCTGTTTGGACTGCGGCATTAAGGCGGTCGACTTGGTGGACTATGCCCAAGAAAACGGCATAGATGTTATCATCTGTGACCACCATACTCCTGGACCAATTTTACCAAAAGCACATGCGGTTTTAGACCCCAAACGTTCCGATTGTGCCTATCCATTTGAGGGTCTTTGTGGCTGTGGGGTGGCGTTTAAACTGATACAAGCACATGCCCAAAAGCGTGGCCATGAGGTTGCCTATTTAAAGCCCTATTTGGACTTGGTTGCCACCGCTACTGCTGCAGATATTGTACCCCTTATTGAAGAAAACCGAGTATTGACCTACTTTGGTTTGGAAGTTCTTAACCAAGACCCTAGACCCGGGTTGCAAGTGTTGATGGGTGAGCGTGAAACACGGCAATTACAAGTCAGTGATATGGTGTTTCGCATGGCTCCACGGATCAATGCGGCAGGCCGAATGAAACACGCTACCCATGCGGTGGACTTGTTATTGTGCGCGGATGTGAGTGAGGCACAACTCCATGCCGAGGCCATAGAGTCGTTTAACACCCAACGCAAGGAATTGGATCGTGAGGTCACCCAACAAGCCCTAGACCAAATTGAGCATTTGCAAGACCAAGACAAGGCAGTCACGGTGGTCTACGACCCTAACTGGCACAAAGGGGTTATTGGCATCGTAGCTTCTCGCCTGACAGAAACCTATTATCGCCCTACGGTGGTTTTTTCCCAATCGGGGGGGCAGTTGGCGGGTTCGGTACGTTCTGTACGTGGCTACGATGTGTATGCAGCACTGGAAGCATGTAGTGCGCATATGCTTCAGTTTGGCGGGCACAAATATGCGGCAGGACTGACCATACTGCCTGAGCAATATCCGGCTTTCAAACATGCATTTGAACAGCAAGTTGCCACCACACTGCTGCCTGAACAAAAAATCCCCACCCTGGAAATTGATGTGGAGGTCAAGTTAGCTGACCTGACGCCCAAACTGTACCGGATTATAGAACAGATGGGCCCTTTCGGCCCGGGGAATATGCGGCCTGTATTTGTGGCTCATGATATTCATGATTCAGGTGCGGCACGCTGTGTGGGTGCAGACCAAAGCCACCTAAAAGCCGCTTTTGTTTCTTCCAACAACCAGCATATAGACGCTATAGGTTTTGGTATGGGCGGATCTTTAGAAGAGCTAAAGAATCAAAAAAATTGTTCCGTGGCTTTTGTGTTGGATGAAAACGAATGGAATGGTCAAAAAAGATTACAACTGCGGCTAAAAGGAATCCAGTAAGGAGTTATTCCCAAAAATTTTCTGCTGCATCACCACCCCAAATCATAGTTGCGAGATAGGGATTATCAATAAAAGGATTGCGATTGCCCTGTGCTGAAGCTATTACCTCATTTCGTTGTCTTTCAAAGTCAGAAACAGGGTCTTCGATATTCCATTTTAAAAACAATGCGACGCCGCCCATGGTGCTTAGGTCTTCTTGATAACGAATGTGTAGGTAAAACATCATCCGGGCCACATCGCCACGCCATTCATCTCCAGGATACCATTTGCTACTGCTGACCCCAAAGTTTCCACTCCCATCAGTAAAGGCATAGTTGCTTTTGCTCGTGTTTATACCCGCGTCACAAGTCCGCAAATGATGTAAGTCAGTGATGGCGCCGTCGCTTTGGAGTTTTGATTGTGGGTAGACATGCTCGGTGTTAAAGGTTTGGGGTGTATAGGGGTTGTTGCCTGAGGTGTACTCTTCCCAGTACCTAAGTTCTCCAGAATACATCAAGACCACATTGGTAGGATCGGTGAGGTCTGCATCTGCATTGTAGAGATAATTGTGCCTTTGGCCATAGCTCAAAATAGTGGTGTGCTGTGATTTGGTGAGTGTGGAGAGAATTTCTTCATTAATATCTCCATTATTACATAGTTGTATGGAGCTGTAGTAATTCTCTAATTCTTGGGGGATGGTGATCGATAGTACAGGCAGTACCTCTACTTCAACTTGCGCAGCGGAGCAAAAATTATCATTTGTGCACAAACTGTAGGAGAACACATCTGTACCCACAAAATCGGTGGGTGGTGTATAGCGAACCAAGCCATTTGTCAGGCTTAATTGACCGCCTTGTTGACTGCTTTCTGATAGTTCTAGGCTTGCTTGATCGGCGTATTTGTCATTGTCTGTAAGCCCATCAAATGTTCGAGTATAGTTGGTCATCGTTACGACTTGGTCATCGACTGCTTCGGGAGTCACTGGCATGGGGATAGGCTCTGCATCACTTGATGCACAAGCCCAAAGAAGAAAAGTCAGTAAACAAGACACAAATTTGGTCATAAAAAAACCCCTGCAATTGCAGGGGTTAATGTAGCATTTTTTATGCAACTTTTAGAATCGGTATGTAAGACCGAGTGACCATGTTCTCAAGTAACCGGGATCAACTCTGTTAGAAGTATTAATACCTCTCCAAACATTATTGGTACCATCAACATAGTTGTTAGTAGTCATTTCTTCAATGTACAAGGTGTCAAATATATTGAAGACAGACAGTCTAGCTTGTAGATCATTTTGCTCAAGAGGAATATCTAATGTCAAAGACATATCAACCAAAGTATGAGATGGTAGCTTTACAGTTCCATTGTTGTTTGGACTGGCAAAAACATCATCTGAAAAATTAACTCTTGAAAACAAATCGGCATAGTGATTGGCAGAAATGTCGAGTCTAGCAACATCATTGACGCGATACATCAACTCAAAACCACCTGTAGTTTGAGCCGCGTCACCCACCTTAACTCCATCTAGGTAAGCAACATCACCTTGGCTAATGGTTTGTCCTGATTCATTAAACGTTGTGGACGTTACATTTGAAGCATATGTCCAGTCCCCTACTGAAAGATAACCCTTCAACATGATATCGGATGAAGGTCTATAGAAAAACTGAGCTTCTATACCACGGTGAACCTGAGAGATAGGATCTGATTGAGAATAGCTAACAATTGTGTTATTACTATCATAATCTGTGCTGGAAATAATTCTGTTATCCCATTTTGTTGAATACAAGTCAATGATCGCCTTGAAATTATCTGTTTCGTAGCTATAGCCCAATTCAAAACCAGTGATTTCTTGATTTTCTCCACCAGCAACGTTCAAGTTGTTTGAGTAGCGAATGTTATCATATAGATCATCATGAAAAGGCTGTCTGCTATAGAAACCAAAGTTTCCATAAAGCTTTGATTTAGAAGATAATTCATGAGCAGCACCAAATTTGATGTTAAACCCATCGTTGGTTACTTTCTCTGCTTTTCCTAAGCCAAACATAAAATCCTCTTTCAAGTGGGACTGTGATGAAACAGATCCTTGGAAATAGGCAGAGTATCCATCTCCATCGTATTCAAGCTGACCAAATAGTCCAGCATAGTTGATGTCTTCCTCATAATCGTAAGAAATGTGGTATTCATCTCTACTACCTTTAGGAAAATCGAAAACCGCATCCCATGGGTTGTATCCATAGGACTTTGTAGCACCTTTGTATGAGGATAGTCCAAGAAAATCAGTTGGTGTTCTAAAGTGAATCCCGTTATAATGACGAACATCAAAACCAATGTTGTATGAAAGGTTGTCAGACAACTTGGAGCTAAAGTTTGATACCGCACCATACCAGTTGTGACCGTTAACAGAAGACTTTACAATACCCTCTGAAGTTCCAGCTTTGTTGGCGCTAATGATGGCATCGTAGTCAACCAATCCTTGGTCAGTGTAGTAAAATCTACCTTCATTGTATGCAAAACCACCTCTACCATGTGAGCCATAAAGAACGGTTGATAGAGAGCTGTTGTCATTGATGGTCCAATCCCAGCTTAAGTTATAAATGGGTTTGTGATAGAAGTTTCTCCCTCCGGGATAAATCTCATTGTTTCGAACACCACCCCAATCAGCATATTCGGTCCCTTCGTCAAGATATGTTTGAAGGTTTTCACCCCCACCAGAACCATGCCACTGAGGCGCACCAGTGATAAACATGTTGAACACATTATTTTTATTGGGCTTATATCCCACAGAAAAATAATAGGTTTGACCTTGTCCTTTTGAAAATTGCATATATCCGTCTCCGCTCCAATGACCCAAAAGCATGGCAAAAGCCCAACCTTTGTCATTTAATCCGGTAGATAGGTACAAAGAGTTTTTGAAATAATTGTTGTGCCCAATCATAGATTTGTAAAAACCACCAGCTTTGGTGTCTACAGTTTTGGTTACAATATTTACTGTACCACCAACAGATGAAATTGCCAGCTTTGAAGATCCAAGACCTCGCTGAATTTCCACTTCTTGAGCAATGTCAATCATACCACTCCAGTTGGACCAGTACATTTTACCATCTTCAACCCCATTTATGGGCTGCCCATTGATCAGAAATGCGGTATTGGTTTGGTCAAACCCTCTCAAATACATAGAGCCGTCACCAAAACCTCCACCTCTGTTAATTTGAACAGAAGGCGTAGATCTCACGACCTCAATGAGGTCAAAAGAAGCTCCTTTTCGCTCAATTTCTTGCGCAGAAATATTGCTAACAGCAATAGGTGTTTGTCTGTCCTTGGCTAGGTCAATTACCCCAGCCATCACAACAACCTCCTCAAGGCTTGTCGTTAAAATAGAGTCTTTTGCTTGTTCTTGGGCAAAAAGACCCACGGCAAACAAGCTTACACATGTGTAAACAATGAAGTTTTTCATATTATAGTTAGTTAATAATTGTTGCTAAATTAATGAATTTGAATGAGTGTTTGTAAACAAATTATAAACAGGACTCTAAAAAAACATTAATTTCTGAAATGTTTTAAAAGAGCAGAAGTGGAACTGTCGTGTTTTCCCTCACCACTACTTTGCATTTCATTTAGGATGGTATTGGCCAGTTGTTTTCCCAGCTCCACGCCCCATTGGTCGTAGCTGTATATGTTCCAAATGATTCCCTCCACAAAAATTTTGTGTTCGTACATGGCTATAAGTTTACCCAAACTCTCAGGTGTGAGCTTGTCTATCAATAGGGTGGTGGTGGGTTTGTTTCCTTTAAATACTTTAAACGGCACTAAAGCCTCTTCTACACCCTCTTCCCGCACAGTGGCCTCGGACTTTCCTTGCATCAAAGCTTCGGTTTGGGCAAAGAAATTGGCCATCAATTTTTGGTGGTGCTCTTCTTCGTCAAACAAGGATTTTTTAAAACCGATAAAATGAGCAGGGATGGTTTTGGTACCTTGGTGTATAAGTTGGAAAAAGGCGTGTTGGGCATTGGTTCCGGGTTCACCCCATATAAGGTTTCCGGTTTGATATGTCACAGGCTGACAATTTCTATCAATGCTTTTGCCATTGCTCTCCATTATGCCTTGTTGCAAATAAGCTGGTAGGCGGTGGAGATATTGGGTATAGGGAATAATGGCCTCACTTTCTGCCCCAAAGAAGTTGTTGTACCAAACGGTAATCAGCGCCAAGACCACAGGAATGTTTTCTTTGATGGGTTTCTGTGCAAAATGATCGTCCATCTTTCGCGCCCCCTCCAGCAGGGATCTAAAATGTTTGGGTCCTATACCCAAAGCTATGGTAAGGCCCACGGCACTCCAAAGCGAAAAACGCCCACCTACCCAATCGTTCATTGGGAAAACATTGTCAGGGTCGATACCAAAAGCATCAATCATGGGCAAGTTGGTTGATACAGCCACAAAATGAGCAGCGACCGCATCCGTACCCAGGTTATCTGTCAGCCATTTTTTAGCTGTGGTGGCATTAGCCAGCGTTTCTTGGGTGGTAAAAGATTTGGACACCACCACAAACAAGGTGGTTTCGGGATCTACCTTTTTGAGTATTTCTTGCACATGATCGCCGTCTACATTTGATATAAAATGCAAACCGAGATGGTTTCTGTAATGCTCCAAAGCTTCGGTAACCATTACAGGCCCAAGGTCAGAACCACCGATCCCGATATTTACCACATCGGTCAATTTTTTTCCCGTGGCACCAAGTTTTTTTCCATCAATTACAGATGCACAGAAACGTTCTATTTTGTTTAACACATTGTGGACTTCGGGCACCACATTCTCATTGTCAAACAATATTTGCTTTGATTTGTCTGCCCTTAAGGCCGTATGCAAGACCGCTCGATTTTCAGTGACATTGATGCGTTCTCCACCAAAATACTGTTCAATGGCTGTAGACAATTGACATTCTTGCGCGAGTTGGTCAAGAAGTTCAAGGGTATGTGCATTGAGGTGGTTTTTAGAAAAATCCACATAGAAGTCTTCCCATTCGATTTTGAATTGGGCGCCTCTTTGGCTGTCTTTTTCAAACAAGCTTTGCAGCTTGGTGTCTTGAATTTCTCTATGGTGTGCTTCCAGCTTCTTCCAAGCCTGTGTCTGTGTTGGGTTGATTTTCGGTAATGGCATGCGTTTCCTTTTCTTGTTCTTCAAAATATATACAATCCAATTTGTCCTTCCATGGACTCATTTGGGCCATATACATGGTTTTAAGTTCGGTCGAAATGGGTTTGGCTTCGGGGAGTTTTGTTTTAAACGGATCTACCTGTTTTCCGTTTTTCCAAAACCGATAACACACATGAGGACCCGAGGTGTAACCTGTCATACCCACGGTGCCGATAAAATCCCCTTGTTGGACATATTGCCCCACTTTGACACCTCTTTTTTTCATATGCAAATATTGGGTAGAATAGGTACCGTTGTGTCTGATGGTGACATAGTTGCCATTGGCTCTTGTGTAGCTAGATTTGGTTACCGTTCCTGCAGCGGTTGCTCGGATGGGCGTGCCCACAGGTGCCGCAAAGTCGGTTCCATAGTGGGGCCGTACTTTTCCATAATAAGCGATTTTGCGACGGAGATTATATCGGGACGAAATTCTTGAAAATTGAACAGGCGCTTGTAGAAAAGCGCGCCTGAGGTTTTTACCATTTTGGTCGAAATATTCTTTGATGCCCCGTAGTGAGTCTGATTCAAATTCGATCGCATATAGCGGTTTGCCTCTGTGTTCAAAATAGGCTGCGTGTATGCGGTTATGGCCTACAAAAATGGAATCACTCACATATTTTTCAGTAAATACAATTTTAAAACGATCTCCTTTTTCTAGTCGAAAAAAATCGATGGTCCAAGCATAGATGTCAGACAAGTCATAGGCTACTAATGGGCTGATGCCCTGGTCATCCAAAGTTTCTGAAAGAGAACTCATAATAACACCTGAAGCCTCACGCTCTACCAAACGCACTTCTTTTTGTCTCTGCTCGGCCCACAGAGAGTCCTGCAAATTGACCACCACATAATCGACGGCATTGGGCTGATAGACAAATACCTCAGGTGTTTGAAGAGAATCTTTTCGACACAACACAGTGTAGGGTTTGCCGATTTGAATCTTTCTAAAATTATAGGCTGTTTTGGCTACTTGGTTGATGTTGTATATCTGCGGATAATACAGACCTTGTTTTTCTAATATAGCACCAAAGCTATCTCCTCTTCTCACCGTGTCGCGAACTACTTGATAATTGTTGAGCTTGTATCCGAATTCTATGATTTCTTCAGGCGGCTTGGGGAGTTCTTCAGGCGGCTCAGGTTTTTTGTTTGAGCAACTCCACAAAAAAAGCCCTAATACAATGCCCAAAACGTGTATTCGATCAATCATTTACAATGATTTTAAATGGGTGCTTAAGACCACGAAAAGCATCCAAATCTGCGTCTATAGAGCCCACACGCAAGTCGGCTGTGAGGCGGACAGGAATTTTGTTCTCGTCGTCGCTTATCCATAGCGTCAAGCCTTCTTCCTTGTTAAAAACCCGTCCAGATTCTACATAAGGCCTGAATTTTAAGCAAGAAACCATGCCAAATTTAGTATTCAGCTTTTCTCTACCCAAGAATTTAAATTTAAACACAAAATTGCTCAAGTCATAAAATATATTTATCGCAGCAAATTCTCCGATTTCAATGTCGCTGATGTCAAAATGATTTCGCAAAAAATAAAAAGCAGAAATAAGGTCTTGCACATTGGGTTCTATAGGAGCCACATTCAAGGCCGAGGTTTTCAGGTTGTTGACGGTGCAAACTTTGTTGGTATGGTCAAAATCTATGGTCACATGCTTTGTGTAACCGCCCTCGTTGATGTTACGAATAAAATGTAGCGGCCGCACGATGTCTTGCTCAAAAATACTGTCGTAATAATCGTCAACCCTGAAGAAAAGCCGCGCCAATCCGGTGGTGCGCCCTATTCCAGAGGCATGAAAGGCCGGTCTTCCTTGATAAATAGTGTCTTTGACACTGAGTGTGGCATAGCTCGCGTTGAAAAAACCATAGTGGATTCGAAAACGAAACCATTCACCCCCCTGAAAAGCATCACCAACTTTTTCTTGGTAAACAATTCTTTTGCTAGTGTTTGCACCTTCAGCCTCTAAGTTTTGAGCCAACCCCAAAAGGGAGCCAAGCAAAGCGAAAAGAATCACAAAATTTTGGAGCAGTATCATGCGTAGCAAAAATAAACATTCCATACACTCATTAGACAATAATTTATGTTAAAACCACCACCCAATATTTACATATATTCTCCTTTTTTTCACTTCAGGGCTGTAGGCCCAAGTCAACTCCAATGGCCCCAAAAAGCTATCGAGCCCATAGCCAAGCGCATAGCCTGAAATGTCAGGGGGTGGCAACCAGGCGTTGTTTGTAAAAATAGCATCTCCAATTCTAGCAAAGTCGGCTTTGGCAAACACATGGTGTTTGTTGTTAAAGTTGTAATCCAGCACAAAGCGGGCTTGCACATAACTATCGCCTGAGAGGGCATGTGGGGCATAGCCCAAAAAGGCTTTGTGATTGAGTACATACCGATTGCCATAGCCTCCCAGCATAAAATCGAAGGTATCTGTTTGTGGGTCATCAACGGTAAACCCCCCGGAAGCCTCTATGGTAAAGAATAATTTTGAAGAGAGACTTCTTGTTATTGACATATCGGCTTGGGCAATAAAATAGGGGTTAGGTAGGGTATCAAAACGCCTGGAATTTTTGTAAAAATATGCTTGGATGTCTCCGTTAAAGTGACCTCCTTTGGTGGGATAGTGCAAATGATCACGTGTGTCAAGACCCAATGCGCCTTTAAGGCTGTAATAGTCAGAGTCTTCAACATAAAAGAAATCATTGGTACGGAAGTCAATCAAGTTTGTGCGCTGTGTGATGTGTTGATGCATTATCCCTACATTGAACCGAAAAGCCTCACGAAACAAGGTTCCTAACACCAGCTCATTTTCTTGAATCCAGTAACGCATGACCGCCCCAGAGTTTAGGGTTGGCAACGAGGGCAAGGGTTGTTGAATGTCATTGCTAAATTGATGTAAGCGCGAATGTAGCCCGATACTCCAATACAGACCTTTGTCTATGTAGTAGTCGAACTGATAGCGTACATTGTCCCCAAATATCATATC
>CAXRDP010000033.1:0-26230 GCA_964229545.1 Flavobacteriaceae bacterium
GGCATTGGAAGCTGATGGTCCCTCTGTGACATCAATAACGATTTCTTTTGAACTAAGCGTCTTATAGGATTTTGTTTTCGGGTCAAAATACGAAAACCGCATAGGTGGTATGGGATATTTCCCTTGAAACTGCGGTACCAAAGTATAGCTTTCAGAAACCGATCCACTCATACCAGCGCTTGCGGTGCGCACCTTTTCTTGTTGTTCGGGTTCGTACTGTTCCAATGCGCTTGGTGTTTGAAGTTCTGGCAGGGAAAACAACTTTAAGTTTCCTTTTCCAGAAATGGTCACAACTGCTTGTAGCGACTCAGATGCCTTGAGTTGGGTCTTGCTTGAGGTTACCTCAAAGTCAAAAGCACCTACAGCGCCAGAAAAATCTGCAGGGCGTCCTTGTTCGGGCAAAGGCAGTACATCGATTTTTACATCCCCGGCAGAGATTAATTTGGGAACTTGTTTGTAAATCATATTGCGGAAAAAATCACGCCTTCCTGTAGGGACATCGATAGTTACGTCTAAGGTCAACGGTTCGATATCCAGCGCTCCGGAACGCTGCGGATACAAGACTGTTTTACGCCACTCTACATAGTTATACCTCTCCCCCTTAAAAACCGTCGTTTGAATGTCCCTGCGCTGCAAATCCACATTGTAGGACCAAAAATCATTGTAGGTGGGGTTGTCCACCACGTTCACGTTGGTAGGCATCAGGTTTTGAGCAAAATAAAGTTTATAGATGACCGTAACGGGTTCGTTGACATAAGGTCTTCTGTTAGAGATTTCGGCGACCAAATGCAATTTTTCATCCACCACATAACTGGGGTCATTTGGGTCCCTTGGTACCTCCACAGCATCTGTCACAGTAATCGTGACAGGAGTGGTTTTATAAGTTTTTCCCTCAAACTCGATTTGGGCTTGTTCGATATCATATACCCCTTTTTTAAGGGGGGCCAAAAAATAGGAATAACTCATCGAATAGCTGCGTTTGCCATTTACAAACACATTGCTCACAGACTGCATAGGTCCTGAAATCACACGAAAATTCGAAAATGCAGGGGGTCTGAAGTTGTCTCCGGCTTTGTCTATGGAAAAATCCACACGCAAGCGTTCATTGAGCCCCAATGTGTTTTTGCTGACCTTGACCTCAAAATTAACCTGTGCCCAGCTGCTAAAAGCAACGGATAGGAAAACGATAAGAATATTTTTAGATCTAATCATGACTTACCAATCCTTGCGTTTCTTTTTCCCTGTGGGTTTGACTTTTTGGGCGTTGACCTTGTCTTGCACTTTTTTCTCCTCGTTGTTCATAGCCTCAAGAAGGTTTTGAATTTGTTGAGGAGATAATTGTGTGGGCGTTTCTTGAGGTTGAGCGTCCTCTTGTTGTTCGCTTTCTTGGTCTTGCTCACTTTCTTGTTCACCCTCTTGTTCTTGGTCGCCCTGTTGGTCTTGCTCACCCTC
Organism: Flavobacteriaceae bacterium; assembly: GCA_964229545.1. Taxonomy (GTDB): domain Bacteria; phylum Bacteroidota; class Bacteroidia; order Flavobacteriales; family Flavobacteriaceae; genus UBA724. The sequence goes on from CAXRDP010000033.1 coordinate 1,453, forward strand.
CCCATCGCCCTGAGGTTCCTCCTGTTCATGTTCGCCCTCGTCTTGGGGTTGGTTTTGGTCTTGTGGGTCTTGGTTCTGCTGATCTTGATTTTGGTCGTTGTCAGGATTCTGTTGTTGATCCTCTAACAACTCTTTTGCCAAAGCATAGTTGTAGCGGGTTTGGTCATCATCAGGATTGTTGCGCAAAGCCTCTTTGTAGGTTTCTACTGCTTTGGCATAGTCTTTTTGATCCATGAAAACATTGCCCATATTGTGTAGGGCACTGTGTTTTTCTGCTTTCGATTGAGAACGCATGGTGGCAGACTTAAACGCATTAAATGCCTCACCCAAGGCATCTGATTCAAAGAGGGTGTTGCCCAAATTGTGCTGAGCCACAGCATTTTTTGGGGCAGATGCTATGGCTTTTCGGTATTCTTTTTCTGCCTCTACAAATGATTCATTTTGGTGCAAGTTGTTCCCCTCGTAAATATAATTGTCAGTTGCTTTGGTCTCCATGTTCTGTGCAAGTCCATAAGCCGAAAACCCCAAAACCAATACCGTCAAAACGAACCGTCTCATTTTTCGTTAAATAAATTTAGTTTTTGTATCCATTTGGTTTTTCGCTCCAATAAAAATACTTCAAAGCAAATCAATAACAAGGCCAAGGCCAAAAACCACTGATACTGTTCTTTAAATTTGGCAAATTGCTTGGTTTCAAATTCTTGTTTGTCCATTTTGAGAAGCTGTTCCCCAATGGTCTCTACTACTTGCTCAGTGTTGTCGCCAAGCATAAAAAGCCCCCCTGTGGCATTGGCAACATTTTCTAGAATCTCGGTGTTCATTCTCGTAACAACCACCTCTCCGTCTTCATCTTTTTTAAACGAGCTTGTGACTCCGTTGCGCTTGATAGGAATTACATCTCCCTTTTCGGAGCCTAAAGCGATGGTAAAAATCGTGATGCCTGCCTCTGCTGCAGCTTCCGCAGCCGAAAGACCTCCTTCTTCGTGGTCTTCCCCGTCGCTAAGGATACACAACACTCGGTTGGCTTGGTTGGCATCGTCAAAATAGTTTTCTGCCATTCTAATCGCTTCTGCAATGGCAGTACCTTGTGAGGACAACATATCGGTATTGAGCGACTGCAAAAACATTTTTGCCGCGTCATAGTCTGTGGTGATGGGCAAATGTGGAACCGCACTGGCAGCATAAGCGATGATACCGATTCGATCTCCCCCGAGTTTGTTGATGGTTTCAGAAACCAGCCTCTTGGCTTTTTCAAGTCGGTTGGGGGCAATGTCCTCCGCCAACATGCTCTTGGAAACATCGATGGCAAAGACCAAATCGACTCCCTCCCGCTTGACCGTCTCCAACTCTGTGCCCACCTTGGGGTTGACCAAAGCCAATACCAAAGCCGCACAACCTAAAAGCAAAAATAATTGCTTGAGCCAACCTTTGAAAACAGAACCTTCAGGGGATAACCGTTCCAACATTTCAGCAGAGCCAAACCGACGAACCGCCTTTTTTTGCCAAGCGCGAAACAGCAAATACCCCAATAGCATCACAGGCAGCAATGCCATCAGATAAAAATAGATTGGTGTATCCCATTGCATCATTACACTACACTTTTATAAAGGGTGATACGCAAAATCCATTCCACAAAAAGCAAGGTCAGGCCCAGCAAAACAAACCCCCGAAAATGCTCGTCATAGGTGGTGTAGCTAAACTCCTCTACCTCTGTGGTCTCAAGTTTGTTAATCTCATCATAAATTGCTTCCAACTTTTGATTGTCTGTGGCGCGGAAATAAATCCCACCTGTTTGCTCAGCGACACTTCGCAGCAGCTCTTCATCAATTTCCACGCGGGTGAGTCCATACCTAAATGTTCCGTCTCTATTGATGGCCACAGGCGCCATGGCGTTGCCGTTGCTTCCTAGTCCGATGGTATAAGTCTTAATGCCATAAGAGGCAGCCAATCCGGCAGCGGTAGTCGGGTCGACAAACCCTGCGTTGTTTACGCCATCTGTTAGCAATATGATGACCTTGCTCAGCGCTTTGCTGTCCTTGAGTCGGTTTACGGCCGTGGCCAAGCCCATACCTATGGCGGTTCCGTCATTGATAACACCGCCCTCATAGTTGAGCACCGTGAGGGCGTTGCCTACTACCGCCTTATCACTAGTAATAGGTGTTTTGGTATAAGCCTCTCCGGCATAGACCACCAATCCAATGCGGTCATTGATGCGGTCTTCGACAAATTCGGCAGCTACTTTCTTCAGTGCACTAAGCCGATTGGGGCGAAGGTCACGAGACAGCATACTCGATGAGATGTCTATCGCCATCACGATATCGATGCCTCGAGTGGTTTTGGTGCGGGTAGAGATGTCAGCGGTTCTGGGTCTGGCCAGTGCAACAATTAGTGCTGTAACGGCCAACAACCTGAAAATATGTAGCACGGGATATAGCCTTGCCCAAAAGGTGGGTTGCTCCATCCCCGAGAGCGAAGAAATTTGCAGAACGCTGCGTTTGTTTCTCGGTTTCCAAAACATCCAAAATGCCAATATGGGGACTACACATAGTGCCCATAAATATTCCGGATTGGCAAAGGTGTCTTGGAAAAACATCATTGGACATCGGTATTAAAGTCAATGGAATTCAAAATACGCTCGGCAACTTGAGGCGCATAGGGGTCACCACGGTCATAAATGATGCGGATTTGTTGGAGTCCCTTGTTTTCCGCAAAGTACAGCACTTGGTATTCTTTGCGAATGATGTCATCTTCATCAGCCCAATCAAAAGAACCTGAAACAACCACGCCTTTGGCGCCCATAGGACTTTGATAAGCTTCATCTTTTTGGAAAATATTGGTGGCTCCCAACTCTTCAAGTTCTCGTAACAAAGCAGCGGCTCTTTTGTTGATGTCAACCTCCGTTCCTTCGGGGTTCATAAACTGCTCGATACGCAACAAAAATTGAAAAGAATCTTCCAAACTTCCCATGCCAAATTGTTGCACAGTCGTGGCGCCCGATGGAATGCGTGTCAGCACTTCGGGTGTGCTGATCCGAACAGGGGTTGCACCATAGATACTGGTCATCCAAGAGGCTTCGCTTAGGGCCAAAGTCGGGTGGCCAAAAATGCGGTCTTTGACTGACTGAAATCCATATAAGGCTACTGAAGTTCCAAATCCAACAAGCACAACTGCCGCGCCAATCCATCCAAGGCGTTTGATCTGTCGGTTGCGTTTTTGCTTGCGTATGGCCAGTCTGTAAGCCTCGTCTTGTAGCCGTTCTTCCTCAGTTGGTTCCGGCAAGGCCTCTTTGGTTTGCTTAACCACCGATTCTATCGCCGTGCGGTCGGCCACCGCATGATGGGCACCGGGTGCTGCCTTGGCAAACTTAACCAAGTCGGCGGTTTCCAAAACCGATTGTAGGTTTTCGATGGTGTCTTTTCCCAAATCCAAATTGCCAGCATCACGCAACAGCTGCAACTTGGCAATCAATTGAGAAGAGGTGCTTTCCATGGCATCCACATGGGCATCATCTTCCAAATAATTGCGAACAATATCGGTGAGCGTAGAATAGTATTTTTTGTAATCCTCCTGCTCCAACAAATTGTCTGTCTCTAAAGCCTGAAGCGCCTGTAAGGCACGTTCAAAAGGCGGAAGGGCTTTGCGTTTTTCGCGAATCTTATCGCGGGCTTTGACAAAGAGAAAATAACTCGCTACCAAAGCGCCCAACAGCACCAACACGACCAGATAAGGTCGCCACCACCCAGCCGTGTTTTTTTCAATTTCTATGATAGGCTTGATGGGATACAACGGCTGTTTGAGGGTGTCTACCTCTACTGTGTGTACTTGTATTTTCAAAGAATCGGTCGAAAAAGCAATGCCATCGACCCAAACTTTTTGTGAGGGTATGTGATAGGTGCCGGAGTCAAAATGTATAAGGGTATACACTCTTGACCAGTCCGATTTGTCCCCAACAAGTGTACGGTTGATTTTTGTGGTATCGATAATCTCAAAGGGGAGAAAACTTTGACCATTGGGAAAGGCAACCCTGGCAGTGGAATCGGTCTGCACCCGCAGCTCATAGTGAATGTCCTCCCCTATGGTCATGGCGGTGGTGTCCAATGTGGCCAGTGGTTGGGGTTGTGCAAATGCTATGACAGAAAGAAACACAAACGATATGTAAACCCAATGCTTAGCCACGATTTTTAAAATATCCTAAAAGTTTCTTTACATAACTCTCATCCATGCGACAGGACAGTGCGCCCGCACCGCTCTTGCTAAAGGAGTCTTTAAAGTACCTCATCCTTTGAGCCACTTGTTGTTGATGCTGTTTGCGAAGCTTCTTTGAGCTTGTATCCACCAATCGAAAAGCGCCTGTTTCTCGATCCAGCATGGGAACCATCCCCAAATTGGGCAGTTCCATCTCGTGTTTGTCATACACTCTGATGCCTGTCAAATCGTGTTTTCGAGCCGCTATCTTGAGGTTCTTTGCGTAGCCCTCATCCATAAAGTCCGACATCAAAAAGACAATCGCCTTCTTTTTCAAAACACTCGACATAAATTTTAGGGCTTCTGACAGCTGGGTCTTTCGGCTTACAGGTTGAAATTCTATAAGCTCTCTGATGATGCGCAACACATGAGATTTTCCTTTTTTGGGAGGAATAAACAACTCCACTTGGTCCGAAAACAAAATCAGGCCGACCTTGTCATTGTTCTGAAGGGCCGAAAAGGCAAGCGTAGCTGAAATTTCTGTCAGATAATCTTTTTTGAATTGTTCGTGTGATCCAAAAAAAGATGAACCGCTCACATCGACTAACAACATCAGGGTCAACTCCCGCTCTTCTTCAAAAACTTTGATAAAAGGCTCATTGTAGCGGGCGGTAACATTCCAGTCTATAGCCCGCACATCGTCACCAAACTGATAGGGTCTTACTTCGCTAAAAGTCATGCCCCGCCCTTTGAAGGTGCTATGGTATTCTCCTCCAAAAATATGGTTGCTCAACCGACGCGTTTTGATTTCGATTTTGCGAACTTTCTGTAATAAGGATTTGGTATCCATTACGAATTTTGGGTGTTAACAGTTAGCGAGATTCGTGGGTTTAAGGCACTTCTACCGCGTTGACAATGCGATTGATAATATCTTCAGCAGTGACATTTTCAGCCTCAGCTTCATAGGTGATTCCGATACGATGACGTAACACATCATGAACAACCGCACGCACATCTTCAGGAACCACATAACCGCGGCGCTTGATAAACGCATAACACTTGGCCGCAGTTGCAAGATTGATACTACCTCTAGGAGAGGCACCAAACCCGATTAAAGGTTTAAGCGCCTCTAAACCATAGCGCTCCGGATAGCGGGTGGCAAAAACCAAATCGAGGATGTATTGCTCAATCTTTTCATCCATATATACCTCTCGTACTGTTTTCTGAGCTTTCAGCACTTGAGCCGTCGTTACGACTGCTTTTATTTTTTCGGCAGCGCCATTGAGGTTGGCGCGCACGATTTGTTGTTCGTCGCTTTTGTTGGGGTAGTCAATAATCACTTTGAGCATAAAACGATCGACTTGTGCTTCTGGAAGGGGATAGGTTCCCTCTTGTTCAACAGGGTTTTGAGTCGCCATGACCAAGAAAGGGGGTTTTAGAGAAAAGCTCTCATCGCCTATGGTCACTTGTTTCTCTTGCATGGCCTCAAGCAGGGCCGACTGTACCTTAGCAGGGGCTCGGTTGATTTCATCAGCCAAGACAAAATTGGCAAACACAGGCCCTTTTTTGATGCTAAAATCATTCTCTTTGATGTTGTAAATCATCGTTCCTATGACATCTGCTGGGAGCAAATCGGGGGTAAACTGTATGCGGCTAAACGAGGCTTTGATAGCTTTGCTCAAAGAATTGATGGCCAATGTCTTGGCCAATCCGGGAACTCCTTCCAACAAAATATGTCCTTGGCCCAGAAGACCAATCAGCAGGCGCTCGGTCATATGGCGTTGACCGACGATGACTTTGCTCATTTCCATATTGATCAAATCGACGAAGGCACTTTCTTTTTCAATTTTTTCGTTTAAGGCTTTGATGTCCACTTGAGTGTGTTCCATTGGGTCAAAATTTTACTGAAAAATAGGTATAGTTTGCAAGGGCTGCAAGTTGATTAAAAATTTAAACCAAATCTGTTAATATTTGGTTAAAAAAGATGTTTTTTGGGGCATGATGTGAACAGGGTATTTGTAATTTTAAGTGCAGAAATGGATTTGGAAATTACATTGACGAGATGATCAACAAACGTTTGTTGGTAAAAAACCTGTTGGCCCATAATGACGAAAATAGTTTTTATGACAAAAAGCTGCGTCTCAATATTGGCCACAAAGAAGGTAAAGCCAAGTTTTTAAAGCACATCTGTGCCTTGTCTAATTCCAACCCAAAAAACAACTCTTATATCGTTGTGGGCATTAAAGATGAAGATAACGAAATCGTAGGGGTTGATTTTTTTGACGATGCCAAATTGCAAAATCTCATCAATGCCTACTTGGAAAACCCGCCCACAGTGGCTTACGAAAACATCCATTTTCCACACCTTCCCAATGGAAAAGTAGTGGGGCTGGTTACCATTCAGCCCACTGAAAAACTTACTGCACTTCGCAAAAACATTTGGAAATACTACCGAGGTTCTGTCTTTTTCAGAGAGGGAAGTATTTCCAAATCGGTGGTGTTTGACATCGAAATCAAAGATGTCAACGCTGCGGTGGTGACAGAAATCGAAAACCATGCCCGCAACAATATAGAACTCACTTTAGACGGCGTCATCGATTTTGTGCAAAGACACCACAGCGGACTACACACCAACTACAAGGTGTTTAAAGAGGCTTTTGTGGTGTGTTGGGCGGGTATGGAGAAAAAAGTGAAGGATCGCCTGTATTATTCTCGTGTAGATATTGAGCTGATCAACGAGCAAGTCAAGCTGTTTTATTCTGCCTATGACGAGGTAGAAATTGTATATGATGAAAACTCTTTTAGCCTCATCGAATATGTGCGTTTGGGGCTCAACGATTCTTACAAGTACTATCCCCTTGAGCAAGTCAACTTGTCTTTTGACAACAATGGCACCTATCAAATTCAGAGTGATTTTCTGTTTAGCCCCCCCGAATTTGAAAAAAAACAACTTCATCATATCTACAACAATCAAAAAGCCCTTTTGTCGAGGCTCAACCAAAAAAGCAAGCTAACCCAAACCCAAATCAAAGAAATCGAAAACCTGCCCGCTACCCTTATGCTGTGTTACCTGAATGGGTTTGAAGAAGCCAAAGAGCTGATATACAATGCCCAAAATACGCTAAGGGGGTTAAATGAAAAAGCCTATCAGAACTACAAGGACACAATGCGGATTTTAAGGAAAATCAAATACCACTAATACTGAAGGGTCGCCAAAAAATCCGCCACTACTTGGGAAACCAAATGATCAACCGCCTCTCCGGCTTTGATTTTGTCTCTTACTTGAGTGGCAGAAATATCCATAAAAGGCGCATCCAACAATATGCGTTTCTCGCTAGAAGTAGGTAGCTCAAATCCCAATCGGGGGTAAATCATGATGTCGTACTCCAAAAGCGCAACCCCCTTTTTCCATTGGGGAATCTGCGCAAAGGTATCTGCCCCCATCAGCAACACATATTGGGCGGTGGGATCTTGCTGCATCAAATGGTGCAAGGTGTCCAAGGTGTAACTCGGTTTGGGCAAGTGAAACTCTACATCGCTGACCGACATATTGGGTTGGTTTGCTAACACCTTTGACGCCAATTCCAACCGTTGTTGTTCGGGCAGCAAATCGGTCTGTTTTTTGAAGGGGTTTTGGGGGGTTACCACAAAAACAACATGATCGATTCTTTGAGATTGTAGTGCGGCCTTGGCCACCCCTAAGTGTCCGTGGTGAATGGGATTAAAGCTGCCAAAAAACAATGCGGTTTGGCTCATGAATTGATAAAATCAGCCACAATACGATAAAGTTCGGATTGGGCTTGTTCTAGGTTGTCGTTGGTAATAATATAATCGAATTGATCCGCCAAAGCCAATTCTTGCGTCGCTTTTTGTAAGCGCACTTCAATGTCTTTTAAGCTATCTGTGTTGCGCATTCGCAGTCGTTGCGACAAGGTTTCTATGTTGGGAGGCTTAATAAAAATCGAACAAGTTTGCTCAGGATATTTGTTTTTGATGTTGATCCCTCCAGCCACGTCTATGTCAAAAACCACATGTTTGCCATGTGCCCAGATACGCTCAATTTCACTGTGCAAAGTGCCGTAGAACATCCCTGGATAAACCTCTTCATACTCCACAAAAGCATCGGCTTGTATTTGTTGTTGAAACGCTTCGGGCGATAGAAAAAAATACGCTTTTCCATGCTGCTCTTGTCCCCTTGGAGGGCGAGAGGTCGCCGAAACAGAAAAGGCCAGTTTGAGTTCGCTGTGTTGCATCAGCGCCTTGGCTAAAGTGGTTTTCCCACTGCCCGATGGTGCCGACAATACGATGCATTTGTTCATTTACAGCACGTTGAGCAATTGTTCTTTGACGCGCTCCAAGGCATCTTTCATTTCTACGACTTGCATTTGGATCTCCACATCATTGGCTTTGGAGCCTATGGTATTGACCTCTCGCCCGATTTCTTGAGCTACAAATCCCAGTTTTTTTCCTTTGGTTGGAGTTTTGTTGTCCAAAATCTCTCTGAAAAAGGTCAAATGTTGTGACAAGCGCACCAACTCCTCATTGATGTCTAATTTTTCGAGATAATAGACCAGTTCTTGGGTAAAACGGTTTTCATCTGCCTCCACAGACAATTGGTCGAGTGCTTCCTTCAGCCGTGTTTTCACGCGCGCAGTACGTTGTTCTTTGAGTTGGTCTACGGCTTGTAGTCCTTTTTCAATGGTTGCCAACTGATTGAGTAAATCTGTATACATGGCTGCGCCCTCTTGTTTTCTATGATCTGTCAGCTGCCCTATGGCTTTATCAAGCAATTCCGTAAGCATTTGTTGTTCCGCTGCCGACAGATTGTGCTGTTGAGGAAGCAAAGCCTCTGGCAAACGGATTGCCATCTGCAGGTGTTGACCATCTTCGGCCGCTGCGATGTCTTGTAGTTGGTGGATATAAGCCTTTATAACCGCTTTGTTTAGGGTGGACGCGGTTGCAGCGCCATGGCTTTCGCACTGAATGTTAAGGTCTACTTTTCCTCGAAGCAGTGCCTGTCCGGCTTGTTTGCGTATGTCTTGTTCCATCACGCGAAAAGCTTGAGGCAAGCGCAGGTTGAGCTCCAAATTTTTGCTGTTTAGCGCACGTATCTCAACAGCCATCTTGACGCCATCGGCTTCTTGCTCGGACCGACCAAAACCGGTCATGGAAAAAATCATACCTCTGCTTTGGGTTCAAAGGTACAAAAAGAAGAGGTTATGAGTGGGAGTCCCAACAGAGATTCACAATCCAAAAACACGTACATCGTCCACAAAATATCCTCCATCTAATTGGGTGTTGGTGCCCGATCCAACATATTTAAAAGCAATGTACAAGTTGCCCGAATGAGCCGAAAGATCAACTTCGCCCGAAGGCATAAAGTCATACCAATCGTCATCCAAACTAGCCAAGCGCGCCTCCACAGGAACCCAAGTGGCCGACAACACATTTACTCCATCAAAGTCCGTTGAGACAAAAACTTCAAGGGTGTTATCGGGAGATGACAGATGGTGTTGCGCCGTTTGAAAAACCAATATGGCTCCGTTGTGATCCTCTAAATTAATAGGTGGGGTCACCAACCAGCCAATATTGGCCACATCACCTGAGAGAAAGGGGCTAAACTCTGTATAGCCATTACCCCCAAAAGTTTCTTCTATCCAAAGCCTGTTTCCTGCCTCGGCAAAATTCGTCCAACCTTCCAAGTCCAAGTTGGTGTTGTGGTCAATATCCTGAAAGTCCTCCTCAAAAATCGTGTCGGGTAGGCTACAGGGTTCCTGATCAAACACAAGGTCTTGGTATTGATTGAGCACCAATACCAAATCCGAACCGTTGAATGTTTTGGTGACAATCCCACGAATGGTTCCGCCCGTTGCGGGCAGGGGCATTTGAGCGAAATCGGCAAAGCTACTGGTCTCCAATAGGAATTCGGTTTTTTGTAGCCCCCTTTTTTAATCAACCAAAAAGGCAGATACAAGGGTTATCCGTTTCGCAGTTTTACGGGGGGTAGATTTACCAACGGCTTCAGCGATCATTTTCCGGTATATGCGTACGTGATTCGTCAGCCCAAGTCTAAGGCTGAAACAAGGCTTTAAGCTCGGTTGCCTGGTCGGGAGAAAGTTTTCCGGCTAAAATCAGGCTGAGCTGTCTGCGGCGCAGTGCGGCATCATAACGTTGCTGTTCAAGTTCGGTTTCCGGCACTATAGGCGGTACGGGTGTGGGTTTTCCGTCAGCATCCACAGCAACAAAAGTATAAATGGCTTCGTTGACCTTTTCACGTTGGGTCATACTGCCGCGAGGTTCCATCCAAACATCGATAAAGACCTCCATAGAAGAACCAAACGCACGCGATACTTTGGCCTCCAACATCAGCACACTGCCCAGTGGGACGGGCTTGCTAAAATGTACATGATTGACAGATGCGGTCACCACTATGTTTTCGGCATGCCGCTCGGCTGCGATACAAGCCGCGCGATCCATTCGTGCCAACAACTCTCCCCCAAACAAATTGTTGAGTGGGTTGGTGTCACTTGGTAGCACCAAATCCGTCATCACGGTTTTGGAATGTTCAGGCGATTTGGCCATCATGGGTTATTGTTTAAGGAGCCAAGCGTCTTTGATGTCGTCACGCTGCACTTGGCGAAGAAAAGCAACGGCCGATGGCTTGTCTGTAAAACTGCCCAAGCTCACAGGGTGTAGCCCTCTTTTGTTGGGGCTGAGCTGATGCGCGCCTGTATAGCCTTTAGATTGTAGGGTCTGCACATAACGCTCCGCATTGGTAGGCACACCAAATGCGCCACCAATTATGTGGTAGTGTTCCGAAGGTTTATTGATGGTAAGCACCGGTAGATCTCCCAAATCAAATACAGCTTCCTGAACTTCTGTTTGGGCTTCTGCTCGCAGCGATGCTTCTTGGGCAAGCAGTTGGTCTTGGGCATAGTCATTGTAGCTAAACACCCCCGCGTATCCAATGGCCAACGCTACGGCAGCGGCCGCCGCATACCTTATAAGACCACTAGAAGTTTTGGGTGTCAATACCACAGGCGTTTGTTTGGGTTGTATGGGTAGAGAGCGATCAATTTTCAACGCCGGTATGGGTGCTAACCCAAAAGATGCCGTCAGATGGTTGTGTGATTGAGATGGGGTAAAAACAATGTTGTTTTCAATATTTAGCACAAAGGTTCCTATGCGATCCAACAACAAGGTTTCTGCTTGATGAAGTTGCGCTTTCCACCGCACCACTTCTTTGTGAATCGTACGAACGGCCTCCTCATAGGCAATGCCTTCTGATTGGGCCACCGCCTGAGCCAATAGGCCATCGTTGGATTGCAACTGACTGTTAAAAGAAATGCTTTTTGAAGGCGGATAGATCATTTGGTCGGCCTCGCTGAGTCGGGCTGAAACCGCCTCCCCCAAAAATGCGCCGAAGCCGGGAACGGCCACACAATCATGGCGATACAATAAATGGCTGATATGTTTGGAAAGCTGCATGCTCAAAAATAAGGATTTTTTGGAGTTTTTACGAATCGATATTGCACAAATCCCAATGTTTGGTAAATTCGTACAAACGCCCCGTCATGCATGAACCTTTGGCCCTTATGGCCCTTCTCCATGCCAAACATATTGGCCCCCGAACCGCACGTGTTTTGCTTTCTCATTATCAGTCCGCAGAGGAAGTGTTTCGGCAGAAAAACAAAAAGAAACCCAACTTGCCTGGAATCGGACCTGTGGTTTGGGACGTTTTAAGAGACAAATCCATACACCTTGCGGCAGAAAAAGAGTGGGCTTATATAGAAAAAAACAAAATCTCTTTTATGGATTTTCGAGACAAGGCATTTCCCCAGTCCCTAAACCACTGCCCAGACGGACCCCTAATGCTTTTCTACAGTGGAACAGCCATCCCTAACGCAAAACACATCCTTGCGGTAGTCGGCACACGATGGGCAACCGAAGAGAGCAAACGATTTACCCAATCTCTTATTGCCAAACTAAAGCCCTACAATCCGATCATCGTATCGGGATTGGCACACGGAATCGATATCTGTGCACACCGAGCCGCACTGGAGCATGGTCTAAAAACCTATGCTTGCTTGGCCCATGGCATTGAAAATTGTTATCCTGCCTATCACACAAAAACCAGAATGCAAATGGAGGCTGAGGGCGGGGGTTGCTTGACTGAATTTTGGAGCCATACCTCCATTCAACGCGGGCATTTTTTGAGCAGAAACCGCGTCATTGCAGGTTTGGCACAAGCCACCTTGGTCATCGCCTCAGGCATTCGTGGGGGTGCGATGTCCACAGCTAGGTTGGCCAGAGAGTACAACCGAGAAGTGTTTGCTGTTCCCGGTGGTCCTTACAATCCGGCACAGGCAGGGTGTAACCTCCTTATTAAAACGCATGTGGCACAATTGCTAGACGGGGCGGAAGACTTGATAGGGTCTTTGGGTTGGGAAGCAAACAAAGAAAAGGCATTCCAACAAAAGATTCATTTTAAATCAGACAACCCGGAACATCAAAAAATTCTTGAACAACTCCAAAACGGCACTGAACTGCTAGACGTAATAGCACTAAATACAGGTCTGCCAGTATCGACAGTTGCGACATTGCTATTTGAGCTGGAAATGATGGGGGCCGTACGCCCTATGGCTGGGAAAAGATTTGGTTTGGCTTAAAATCCCAATTGAGTGCGCACCCTTTGCAAAACCGAATTGGCAGTTTCTTGCGCTCGATCGGCACCTCGTTTCAAGATTCCCTCCATGGCATTGGTGTCGGCCATATAGTGATTGAAACGGGTACGGGCTATGTCAAACTTGGTGAGTAAGGCTTCGTACAATGCTTGTTTGGCGTGTCCATAACCATAGCCGCCCGCAGTGTAGTTGTCGTGCATTTCTTGGATTTGAGCGGGGGTGGCAACCTGCTGGTACAAAGAGAAAACCGTACAGGCGTCTGGATTTTTAGGGGCTTCTAAAGCAGTGCTGTCTGTGGCAATACCCATCACTTGTTTACGAAGTTGTTTTTCAGGCAAAAACACATCAATAATGTTGTTTTTTGATTTGCTCATTTTGCCGCCATCTGTTCCAAGGACATACATATTGGCATCGCGCAATACCGCTTCTGGAAGGACAAATGTGTCCCCAAATTGGGCATGAAAACGATTGGCTACATCGCGGGTCATTTCTATGTGTTGCAGCTGATCTTTGCCTACGGGCACCTTATCGGCATCATAAAGCAAAATGTCGGCTGCCATGAGCATAGGATAGGTAAATAAGCCGGCGTTTACGTCTTCTAGGCGATCGGCTTTGTCTTTAAAAGAGTGAGCCAAGGCGAGTCTGCTGTATGGGAAAAAACAGTTCAAATACCAAGCAAGTTCCGTGACTTGAGGCACATCTGATTGTCGGTAAAAGCAAGTCGCATCGGGGTCTAAGCCACATGCCAACCAAGCAGCCGCTGTCGAAAGTGTGTTTTGTTTGGCCTGTTCGGCATCTTTGATTTGGGTCAATGCGTGCAAATCGGCTATAAACAAAAAGGATTCATGTTCGGGTGCTTTGGCCAGTTCAATGGCGGGTAGAATGGCTCCTAGCAAATTGCCCAAATGTGGGGTTCCAGTGCTTTGAATTCCGGTCAGAATGCGCGCCATACTAGTAGTGGGTTGTTTACTTGTACAAAGGTAGGGGTTTTGGATTATCCTCAAATTAGTATTTTTGGGCATGCTGAAACTGCTACGAATTGCCCTTTTAGGGTTGTGGAATGTCTGGTTTTACATATTAGCGGGTATCGGCGTTGTCCTGTGTTTGCCCTTATTAATCCTCTTTCTCCAGCGTGAGTCTTGGTATCGCTATGTGTTTTGGTTGGCGCGCCATGTGTGGTCACCCATCATTTTGTATGGAATGGGCTTTTGGCCTAAAGTCAAAAAATTGCAAAAATTGGAAAGAGGTCAAAACTATATGTTTATTGCCAATCATCTCAGCATGATTGACATCATGATGATGCTAGTAGCCATTCCAAATCCTTTTGTTTTTGTGGGAAAAGCAGAACTGCAACGTATCCCTCTATTTAATTATATCTATCGTCGCGCAGCCATACTGGTGGATAGAGACAGCGCACAAAGTCGTAAAAATGTCTATCCCAATGCCCAGCGAAAACTCGACATGGGCTACAGCATCTGTATTTATCCCGAAGGTTTGGTGCCTCATCCGGACGTGTATCTTGCGCCTTTTAAAAATGGGGCTTTTAGCCTGGCCATTCAATACCAAATTCCTATTGTACCGGTGACATTACCCGACTGCAAAAAACGATTCCCTTTTCAGTTTTCATACAAATATTGGATTGGAAAACCCGGGATGGTGCGGGCGACAATTCACCCGCAAATCGAGACAAAAGGATATACGTCCAAAGATGTTCAAAAATTGAAAGCTGAGGTTTACCAATTGTTAAGCGAAAAACTAAAAGATGAAGGTTATTATTGATTGTCTTGGTTGCGAATAAGACCCTCAATTTCTTCTGCCAACTCTACATTGTCTTCTAAAAGCTTAATAACACTTTCCCGGCCTTGACCGAGTTTGGTGTCGCCGTAGCTAAACCATGAGCCGCTTTTTTGAATGATTTCCGATTCGACACCCAAATCCAATAGCTCTCCGATTCTGGAGATACCCCTACCATAAAGAATATCAAACTCAACCGTTTTAAAGGGAGGCGCTACCTTGTTCTTAACAACTTTGACACGCGTGCGGTTTCCGGTGATGCCGCCTTGGGCATCTTTGATTTGTGTAGATCGGCGAATGTCGAGTCGTACGGAAGCGTAAAACTTTAAGGCGTTTCCTCCCGTAGTGGTTTCTGGGTTGCCAAACATAACTCCGATTTTTTCACGCAATTGGTTGATGAAAATAACCGTACAGTTCGTTTTGCTAATCGAGGCGGTGAGCTTGCGCAACGCCTGTGACATCAGTCGGGCATGAAGGCCCATTTTGGAATCTCCCATTTCCCCTTCAATTTCGCTTTTGGGTGTTAAGGCAGCCACCGAATCGATGACAATGATGTCTATCGCTCCCGATCTGATGAGGTTGTCAGCAATCTCCAAAGCTTGCTCCCCGTGGTCGGGTTGAGAAACAATTAGCTCATCTATGTTTACGCCCAAGCCTTGGGCATAATGGCGATCAAACGCATGTTCGGCATCGATAAAGGCTGCAATGCCTCCGCTTTTCTGACATTCAGCAATAGCGTGTAGGGTCAGGGTGGTTTTACCTGAAGATTCCGGGCCGTAAATTTCAACCACACGACCTCTTGGATAGCCTCCCACGCCTAGGGCGGTGTCTAACCCCAAAGAACCCGAAGAAATGGCTTCGATTTCTTCTTGAGCCTCGTCGTTCATGCGCATTACGGTGCCTTTACCGTATGCTTTGTCTAATTTGTCTAAAGTGAGTTGTAGTGCCTTGAGTTTGGCGTCTTTTTCATTGCCCATATTCGGAATTTTTCAGAACCCCTAAAATACAATATTCACAGCAATAAAAAGCAGGGGATAGGGGATTTTTAAATTCATACCTTTGTCGGGTAAACTTAATACCGTATAGCATGCAACTGTACAATACATTAAGTGCGCAAGAGCGTGCCACGCTAATTGATCAGGCCGGAGACGAACGCCTCACGCTATCATTTTATACCTATGCGCACATCCAAAACCCCCAACTGTTCAGGGACTTTCTGTTTATCCACTGGGACAAGCTAGAAGTGCTTGGGCGCATCTATGTCTCATTCGAAGGCATCAACGCGCAACTCTCTGTGCCTGCCAAAAATTTTGATGCTTTTAAAAACCATTTAGATAGCATCGATTTTCTGAACGGGATCCGTTTGAACATTGCCATAGAGCAAGACAATAAGTCTTTTCTAAAATTAAAGATCAAGGTTCGCCAAAAAATTGTAGCAGATGGATTGGACGACAGCACTTTTGATGTAACCGACTGTGGGGTTCACGTCAACGCCAAAACTTTTAACGAACTGATTCAAGACCCTGACACTTTACTTGTAGATATGAGAAATCACTACGAAAGTGAAATCGGGCATTTTGAAGGAGCCATCACCCCCGACGTGGATACCTTCAGACAGTCACTCCCGCTGATTGAGAAAGACCTTGAGGCTCATAAATCCGACAAAAAACTCGTGATGTATTGCACAGGTGGCATCCGTTGTGAAAAAGCCAGCGCTTATTTTAAGCACAAAGGTTTTGAGCAAGTTTATCAGCTTGAAGGCGGTATTATTGAATATGCACGACAGGTAGAAGCGCAAGGGCTTGACAACAAGTTCAGAGGCAAAAATTTTGTGTTTGACGATCGGCGCGCAGAGCGTATTTCTGAGGAGGTCATTGCGGTGTGTCACCAATGTGGTGCCCCTTGTGATACCCATGTGAACTGTGCCAATGAGGCTTGTCATTTGTTGTTTATCCAGTGTGAAAATTGCGCTACCGAACATCAGGGTTGTTGCTCCAAAGAATGCGAAGACATCATTGAGCTTCCTGAAGCAGAGCAAAAACGCTTGCGAAGAGGCACAAAAAACAGCAATAAAATTTTCAAAAAAGGACGTTCGTCGGCTTTGGCTTACATGAACAAATAAATTCAAACAACATGGGCTGTGTAAGCTGTGGCAGTACGAAAGACGGAATCCCAAGAGGGTGCAAAAACAACGGCACCTGTGGGACTGACGGCTGCAACAAGCTGACGGTTTTTGATTGGCTCTCGGGCATGCAAGTTTCAGGTGAGGTTGAAAAGCGTGTCGAAGTACGATTTAAAAACAGCCGTAAGCATTTTTATGAAGTCCCTGAAACGCTATCCTTGAATGTGGGTGATGTAGTCGTAACTGAAGTGGAAAAAGGGGGCTATGATGTGGGGGTTGTCAGTCTTACAGGGAGCTTGGTGGCGGTCCAAATGCAACACAAAAAAGTAAAGGAAAAATCTCTGCCAAAGGTATTGCGGAAAGCCAGTCAACATGAAATCGATATTTGGTCTGATGCCCGAGATAAAGAGCCTGAGGTTCAGAAACGGGCCCGAGAACTGGCACTTTCTTTGGGCTTGGCCATGAAACTGTCAGACGTTGAGTTTCAAGGGGATGGGCGGAAAGCTACTTTTTACTACACCGCCGAAGGTCGAGTGGACTTTAGACAGCTTATTAAAGACATGGCTTCTGCTTTTGGCATTCGCATTGAAATGCGTCAAATCGGGCTTAGAGAAGAAGCCTCGCGATTGGGCGGCATCGGCTCGTGTGGTCGAGAGTTGTGTTGCTCTACATGGCTGACAGACTTACGAGTGGTAAATACCTCCGCGGCACGCTACCAGCAACTGTCACTCAACCCCCAAAAACTCGCGGGGCAGTGTGGCAAACTCAAGTGTTGTCTCAATTTTGAGCTAGATGCTTACCAAGACGCATTAAGGCATTTCCCAAGAACCGATTGCAAAATCAAAACTGAGAAAGGCGTTGCCCTGTGTCAAAAAACGGATATTTTCCAAGGAGCCATGTGGTTTGCTTACAAAGGTGAGTGGTCCGTATGGCACAGACTTCGAGTAGATCAAGTGCATGCTTTGTTGCAAAAAAATAAAGAGGGGGTTCCCGTTGACAGTATAGAACCCTATGCTGAAGAGGCCGATCAAAATAGCCGCCCTTCTTTGAGTTTTGAAAATGCGGTTGGGCAAGACAGCCTCAATCGTTTTGACAGAAAAAAAGGCCGTAGAAAATCCAATCAAAGAAGAGGTAAAAGAAAACATCATAGCAAAAGAAAAACTACATGAGGACGTTAGGGATTTTGTGGGTTCTGTTTTGGGGAGTCGGCTGTTCTTCAAGTGGAGAACAACTCTACTTTGAGTCTTTTGAGGATGGGTGGGGCCAAAAAAATGTGCTTGCCTTTAACTTTGATAATCAAACTGTGTCAGAGTCTGTCAATATGTTTTTGTACATACGAAACAGCGAAGACTACCCGTTTGCCAACATACACCTTATTACCGATTTGATAGACCCGTTGGGAACCACAACAACCGATACCCTCACGTATCGGCTGGCCGCCCCGGATGGTCGGTGGCTCGGCAAGGGGCTGTTGACAAAAGAAAGTAAATTGTGGTACAAAGAAAAACTGGCTTTGCCCTATATTGGAACCTATAAAATACGTGTTCGCCACGCCATGCGTCATAACGAAGATGAAGCGGCACTAGAAACCTTAGATGGAATTGTAGGTGTGGGGGTAGGCGTTGAAAAAGTGGAATAAGAGATGGCCAAAAAGACACAAAAATCAAAAGGAAAAAAGTATGCCAAACAACTCCGTTGGTTCTGGGGGTTGTTCTATGTAGGGTTGGTATCTTTTGTGGCGATTTTTGCCGCCGCATCTTTGGGGCTTTTGGGAGAAATGCCTGAGTTTCGACAGCTTGAAAACCCTAAAACCAATTTGGCGACCCAAATTATTTCTTCGGATGATGTGGTGTTGGGCAAGTTCTACTTTAATGACAACCGAACCCCTTTGAGCTATGATGAAATTCCCCAAAACCTTATCGATGCTTTGATTGCCACAGAAGATGAGCGTTTCTACAGTCATGCGGGCATTGATGCACGAGGAACCGCCAGGGCCGTTGCTTTTCTTGGTAGTAAAGGGGGCGCTAGTACGATCTCTCAGCAATTGGCCAGACAATTGTTTACAGGGGTTCGTTCAAGAAACACCTTGGAAGCCGTCATTCAAAAGATAAAAGAGTGGGTCATTGCTGTTAGGCTGGAACGTCGATACACCAAAAACGAAATCATCACGATGTATTTGAACATTTATGATTTTAATTACAATGCGGATGGTTTGCGATCGGCTGCTAATATTTATTTTTCCAAAGAGCCTCATGAACTTCTGCTTGAGGAGTCCGCTATTTTGGTGGGTATGCTTAAAAACTCTTCACTCTATGATCCCATGCGGAGACCAGGTATGGTGCAACAAAGAAGGGATATTGTTTTCCAACAAATGCTACGCAACGAATTGCTCTCTCAGCAGGAAGTGGACTCACTGATGCAATTGCCTTTAAAAATCCGGTACAATCCACAGTCACACCGCGAAGGGCTTGCCACCTATTTCAGAGCCTATTTGCAACAATATATGCGGGGCTGGATCCGCAACAACCCCAAACCCGACGGAGGTCGCTACAATCTGTATTTGGACGGGTTGAAAATATACACCACCATAGACTCTCGGATGCAGGCCTATGCAGAGGCCGCCGTTGAGGAACATATGCCCAATTTGCAGAGCGAATTTTTTAGACAAAACACGCCTGAGTATAACCCTACAGCACCATTTTCTGAAATTGATGAAAAAGAAGCAGAGAATCTAATCGAGCAGGCCGTTCGAAGATCCGATCGTTGGCGCAAACTCAGAAACAGGGGCGTCGCTGAGGAGGAGGCGCGCGCTGTGTTTGATGTCAAAACAGACATGCGTGTGTTTAGTTGGGCGGGTGAAATAGACACCCTGATGTCTCCTGTGGATTCTATCCGTTATTACAAACATTTTTTGCGTTCTGGCATGATGTCCATGGAGCCGCAATCGGGCCATGTCAAAGCGTGGGTTGGTGGAATCAACTACCGCCACTTTCAGTTTGACCATGTTTTTCAGGGCAAAAGACAAATCGGTTCTACATTTAAGCCGTTTGTCTATGCCACTGCCATCGATCAGCTTAAACTGTCCCCTTGCGACTCTTTCCCGGACGGTTTTTATTGTGTGGAAGCGCGCAAGTTTGGTAGCCATGAGGCTTGGTGCCCCAAAAATTCGGGCGATCGCTACATCGGCAAACGCACCCTTAAAAACGCACTGGCGAACTCTGTAAACACCATCAGTGCCCGCCTTATCGATATGGTTGGACCCGGGCCGGTAAGCAATTTGGCCGCTGATTTGGGTATCAGCTCAAAAATCCCGAATGTGCCCTCCATTGCCCTTGGTACAGCAGACTTGAGTGTGTATGAAATGGTAGGGGCCTATGGTGCTTTTGCCAACCAAGGTATTTATGTAAAGCCCGTTATGGTTACCCGAATCGAGGACAAAAACGGCTCCGTGCTTTTCGAGGCTGTGCCCGAAACGCGAGATGTGATTAGCGCCGAATCGGCCTATGTGACGGTCAAACTGCTGGAAGGGGTTACCGAAGCTGGGTCGGGTGTGCGTTTGCGCCATAGTGGTGCAGAAAGATTTAACCCCGTTTTTGAAACCACGGTAACGGGATATCCCTATGTGTTTACGAATCCCATCGCTGGGAAAACAGGGACTACTCAAAACCAAAGTGACGGTTGGTTTATCGGCATGGTTCCCAATCTTGTAACAGGGGTTTGGGTCGGAGGCGAAGACCGCGCAACCCATTTTGAAACCATTGCTTATGGCCAAGGCGCTACCATGGCCTTGCCCATATGGGCACAATACATGAAAAAATGCTACGCCGATACTTTACTGGGAATTTCTCAAGACGAATTTCTTGCGCCTGAAGTGGTCAATATTCCTATAGACTGTGATTCTTTGGCTGCGGCTCGAAGAGGTGCCATTCAAGACAGTTTTGAAGACTTGGATGATTTTGGTCTATGATTCTGGGGGCGCAAGGCTTTGTGCCAATTGGCTATTATAGTACTTTTTATCTCCAGTGACTTCTTTGCCTATCCAGCTGGGTAAATCTACAGATTCGCCTGATGACTGTAGTTCCACCTCGGCCAACACCAATCCAGACAACGCGCCCTCAAACACGTCGACCTCAAAAATGTGGTTGCCATAGGGTACCCGATGGCGCGTTTTCTTTATGATTTTGTCCGCGCAAAGCTTGAGCAATTTGTGTGCATCTTCAACAGGGATGGGGTATTCAAATTCTGAGCGGGTATCCCCCTTGGCATTGGACGGCCCTTTGATGGTTAAAAGGCTTTGGGAGGGTGTGTGGCGCACGCGTACTGTGCGTGCTGGGTCTAAACTCAAGTATCCTTGTGTCATGTGGCTACAGCCTTGCGCTTGTGAAAGACACTGCGCTAGGTTGGACACCAAAAACTTGCGCTCTATCTCCACCATATTTCCGAATATTTTAAACTTTAGGATTGCGGGTCAAAAAGTTGGTTGAGCACTGCAGCCAAACGAAGACCGGCTTTGTGAAGTCGGTCGCGTACTACCCCAAAATGTTGATAGTGGTACTTATAGCCTAACTTCTCTTCGGGCTGGGTTTGGGTATAGATGTTTTTGGCGTGGTCTTGGGATTCCGCTACCCAGTCAAGCAAAGGTGCTTGAACAATTTCTTTGTGTTGTTCTGCATCATAGCGAGGCAAATTTTGAGCCAGTTCCGTATAGCTCATTTGGTAGTGGTCAATAAGCTGTGAGTCCCATAGGCGGTGTAGGTTGGATTTTTTACCAAACCAATAGACCGTGATGTCGTTACCTCCTCTGTCGTCCGAGCGACCCACGTGCAGAGGCTGATGCAAATCTCCTACAAAATGTACCAAAAGTCGTAAGTGAAAAGCCTTGTCGTCCTTAGCTGCATCTGGGTCTTGCAATACCTGTATACAGGTTTTAATTGCTTGTACAACATCCCCCTTGGGGTTAGGGGTGACTTCACCGTATTTTTTGTCCAGTGGCATATTAACATAATGCCAAGGAGCATAGGCTCGGTAACGACTGTCCGAGCGGATTTCGTCAGCATAGGTTGAGACAAAAGCCAAAGACATGCCGTCCAATAAGTTGCCTATGGTTTGGGCTGTTTTGGGTGTGAGGTGTTTTTGTGCCACCTCCCCAATCACACGATGTCCAGTCTGGCCCCAATCGGCAGCCGTAAGGCTTAAGCTGTTCGTCAACAAAAAAATAACTCCTAATAATTTTTTCATGATGTTTTATGGTAAAGATACATTTCTATAACAGTCCTCTTATGGGATAAATTCTAAATTTTTCGCTTGTAATGTCTATGCCCAGTGTGAGTTGGTGGCTGTTAAATGGCCTAAAGTTGATGTTCTCCAAGCTTTGCGTGTAGCTATAGGAAAAAGAAAATACTCCAAATTCCGCGCCCACCAAAGTAGTGAGCTGTTGATGCTTTTGATCAAATGGGGTTGCCGCATTCAGGTAAGCATTGGTGTCTAGCCCCGCTCTGTATGACGCGCCTATCCAAGCATTGAGGTTGCGCGTGTGATGATGTGATTTTAGATTGAGGTCATAGCCTGGGATGTCCGCGTACTGTACCGCTTGTAGCATAAAGGAAGGCTCCAAAGCCCATTTGGGGGATAGTTCTACAAAATAGCCCGCGTTAAAAAGCATGCTTCTCGGTTTTTCAAGGGCTACCGCATCTGAAATATTGTTGCCTCTAAAAAACAGGTTTTTGACAGTCATATGCGCATACAGCCCTAGGCGGTTATAGGAAAATCCCATGTCCATATGCAAACTGCTCGACCTTACTTTAGTGCCTGTAAGCAAAGGATCTCCCAAAAAGGGGTCAAAAGAGGTTTGATCGTGGGTGCTGTTAACCCCGCCTACACTCAACCCAAAAGACAGCTGGTTTATCTGCACGTTGCTGCGGAAAAAATTGATGTGATAGGAGTAGGTAAGCAAGCCCCCTATGCGACTTTGAAAGCCGTTTTGATCTCTGTAGAAGGTTGCCCCAAAACCGGTGCGTCTGCCGAGCCTGCTGTGTCCATTCAGCGTTTGCAAGGCAGGTGCGTTTTGTACGCCTTGCCATTGGGCACGGTGGGTGAGGCGAACTTTGGCACCTTCAAAATGGGCTCCGGCCATAGCGGGGTGTAGCAGATAATAGTTGTCTGTAAGATAATCTGTGTATACTGGAAGTTGATATTGAGCACTGGTGTTGGCAGTAGCAAAAAACAAGATGAAAAGAAAGCCGGCCCAAAAAGGTTTTTTGGTTTTGTTGTAGTAAATAAAAGTGCTGGCTTTTTTCATATCTTGGAGCTAATTTAACAATCTTATTTTGAGGCGTATTATTTTGTTGGTTTTTTGTGCCCTTTGGTGGGCTCCCTTGCTTTGGGGACAATTAAGCACCCAACACTATATTCCGCCCATTACCATTTCTGAGGAGTCACAGCCAGCTAACACTCCACTTGAGCAATGGATTTACATTTCGACCCCTAGCGCTTCAGAAGTTTCATATATTATTAGACCCATAGGTGGGGGGGCAGATATTTATGGTTCGGTTTCTAACACCACGCCTAGCAAACACAACACGGAAACATCTTTTAATGTTTTTGACACCCAATTAATTGCTTCCAACGCTGACGCAGGAGCTGTTTTGTCTGACAAAGGCTATTTGATAGAATCTGAAAAGCCCATATATGTATCCGTGCGCTTGACAAGTATTTATCAAGCCGGTGCATTGGTGAGCAAGGGGGCTGCTGCGCTTGGTCAGGAATTTTTGTTAGGTTCTTTTGCCGGGAACACCTCTGACGGGGGATTGGCTAATTTCTTTTCGTTGTTAGCTACAGAAGACAACACGACTGTGCAAGTTGAGTTTCCTAATGCCGTAGTGCTCGAAAACTATGCGGGGCCGTACCCTCTGTCAATTACCCTCAATAAAAATGAAAGTTATGTAGGAATGTTAGATGTTTCTGCGGCCTTCGCTAACCGTGACGGGCTCCTTGGGGCCAAAGTAACTTCTGACAAGCCCATCGCTGTGAATACTGGTAGTACTGCCGGCAGCAACGGGCCGGGAAATGGACGTGACTTTGGCATCGATCAAATTGTTGACACTAGTTTTGCTGGTACTGACTACATATTCATACGTGGCGTAGGTGATGACAGCTGGGAAAATGTGATGATTGTGCCGACTCAGGCCAATACGTCTATCCAAATCAATGGTGGTGCAAGTATTCCTATCACGGGGGCGTATTATAAAATTGATGGGGGCTTTTTTGATACAGCCGGAAATATGTTTGTACAAAGCGATGCGCCTGTGGTTGCCTATCAAGGGATTGGGGGGGTGCCAGGACAAGAGCCCAATCAAGGGATGTTTTATGTGCCTCCTCTAAGCTGTAGCAGTCGGGGCGATGTGAATAACATCCCGCTTATTAACGAAATCGGAACCGCCTCACTTAGTGGCGATCCCTGGCGTGGTGCTATAAGCATCGTTGCCAAAACCGGTGTGGATGTTTTTGTTAACGGCAATCTATTGACTTCTGGCACAGTCGTTTCAGCCAATACAGACTATTCAACCTATTTAATTAACAACTTGAACGACAGCACCTACAGCATCAGCAGCAACGATGAGCTGTATGTGTCTTATTATACCTATAGCGGACCGGCCACTTCGGGAAGTTTTTATTCGGGCTTTCCTGCCAATCCTGAATTTAGTTTCGATGTAAATCTTAATTCTCTAGGAAATTGTCTACAGAACGGTGTGGAACTTACCATCAACGGTACTCAAAATTTAGATGATTTTGGATGGTGGTATAACCCGACATCAGACGCTGACCCAAGCGGTTGGACAGACTTGGGATTGTCAGCAACTACAATGCTGGTGCCAACTTCTGTAGGCTGGTACCAAGTGCGTGGTGAGATTAACTGTCCGGGCGAGTTTATTTCCCTTTCTTCTGAGCCTACATTTGTTGGAAACTGCCCCCCCGACAGTGATAATGATGGCAT
>CAXRDP010000034.1:0-5813 GCA_964229545.1 Flavobacteriaceae bacterium
AACCGTCTGGGTTAAGAATGAGTTCAGAAGCCTTCATCCGCCCACGCGTTTGACTTGGTGACCTTGTTGCCGCAGGTAATCCATGATTTTGTCACGAAAATTTCCTTGAATAAGGATTTCGCCATCTTTGACCGTACCACCGACACCGCAAAGCGATTTCAAAGATTTGTACATTTTCTTAAGTTCATCGTCAGCGCCTTCAAAACCTTTGATAATCGTCACAGTTTTTCCACCGCGACCTTTGTTGCTAAAATGCGCTTCCAAGTGCTGAGTCTTGGTGGTTTTAGGCGGTTCGTAGGTGCCTTCTGCTTCAGGAAATAGATTTTTCAGATCGGAAAGGCTGTTGAGCTTGGCCATGTTATTTTCTTAAACCCAATTCTCGTAAACGCTCTTCTAAAAATTCACCCGCAGTAATATCGTCATATAGTTTAGGGTTGTCACCATCTATGCAATGGGACAAGACATCGTGTTTCATAGAGGAAATTGGATGCATAAAAAACGGAATCGAGTAGCGAGATGTTCCCCATAGTTCTTTGGGTGGATTTACGACCCTGTGAATGGTCGATTTGAGTTTGTTGTTGGTGTGGCGTGAAAGCATATCCCCAACATTGATGACGAGTTCATCATCTTCTGCGATGGCGTCTAGCCATTCGCCTTTGTGATTTTGCACCTGCAGACCCCGTCCTTGGGCGCCCATCAGCAAAGTGATCAGATTGATGTCTCCATGGGCTGCAGCACGGACAGCTTCTTTGGGTTCTTCAGTAATAGGAGGGTAGTGAATAGGGCGTAAAATACTATTGCCACCCTTTACAAATGGGTCAAAATAGTTTTCATCAAGCCCCAAATGAAGGGCCAATGCACGAAGTACATAAACACCTGTTTTCTCAAGGGCTTTGTAAGTTTCTTTGCCTACAGAATTGAAGGCTGGTATCTCATCAACTTCTACATTGTCTGGGTAGACTTCTCCGTCTTCGGGTTTATCGTATTGGCCAAAATGCCAGAACTCCTTTAAATCTCCTGTGGTGCGTCCTTTGGCATGCTCTTTACCAAAAGCAGTGTATCCGCGTTGTCCAGCCAAACCGGGAACCTCATATTTGGTCTTAACCTCTTTGGAAAGTGCAAAAAAAGCACGGATTTGTTCGTATAGTGAATCTACCAATTCAGGACTTAAAAAATGTCCCTTGAGTGCCACAAAACCGATGTCCTCATAGGCTTTGCCAAGATTTTGGATAAAAGTGTTTCTTTTATTGGAATCCTCACTTAAAAAATCTCTTAAATCAACTGAGGGAATTTGTTTCATGTCTTAGTGGTCTTTACACAAAAATAACCAATTAGTTCAATACATCCGAAATAGGTGTGTAAGGCAAGTCAAAAGCATCAGCAACTGCTTTGTTGACGACCTTTCCATAAACAATATTCAGCCCGTTGGCCAAATGGGGATGCGTTTTACATGCCTTTTTCCAACCATGGTTTGCCAGTTCAATCGCATAGGGGAGGGTCGCATGAATCAGCGCCGGCGTAGATGTTTGTGGCACAGCTCCCGGCATATTGGCTACCGCATAGTGCAGTATGCCATCAACCATATATGTAGGTTCTTTATGGGTGGTCGGGCAAGTTGTTTCAAAACAGCCTCCTTGATCAACGGCCACATCGACCAAAACAGCGCCAAGCTGGAGAAGGTTCAGGTGTTCACGTCTTATCAATTTGGGGGCCTTGGCACCCGGCACCAACACGGCACCAATGACCAAATGAGCAGAAGGCAAAGCTTGTTCTATGGCGTAGGGAGTGGCATATACAGTTTTTACGTTTTTGGGCATCATGTTGTCCAATTGTCGCAATCTGTTGAGATTGATATCAAAAATTTTGACAGATGCACCCATACCTGCGGCAACTAGTGCTGCTTGGGTACCAACCACACCGCCTCCTAACACCATCACTTCAGCGGGTGCTACTCCCGGTACACCACCCATCAAGATACCTAAGCCACCCTGAGGACGCTCTAAATACTTAGCGCCTTCTTGTGCCGCCAATCGCCCAGCCACCTCGGACATGGGCGTGAGTAGGGGAAGCGTACCAGCATCGTCTGTGATGGTTTCGTAGGTTAAACAAACTGCCCTACGCTCGATCATGGCTTGTGTCAGTGCTTCAGAAGCCGCAAAATGGAAAAAAGTATATATGATTTGATTTTCTTGTATCAAAGCGTATTCTTCGGAAAGGGGCTCTTTGACTTTGATTATCATTTCGGACTTTAGATATACCTCTTTTGCTGTTTTAACGATAATAGCTCCAGCATCTATGTAATCTTGGTTACTAAAACCACTTCCCAGTCCGGCATTGTCTTGTACGATTACTTTGTGTCCTTGTTGTGAAAGACTAAATACACCGGCAGGCGTCATGCCTACACGGTATTCGTTGTTTTTGATTTCAGTAGGTATTCCGATGTTCATTTGTTGTATGTGTAACGTTAATACAATATTAAAACAAATTACTTAACAAAATAGGCGGTATGTATAAATTCTAAAATCATCTATTTTACATAATATAAATTATAGTTTTATAAAAAATACCTATATTTAAGGTCTAAAGCTCCGAATATGTGTAGTAACTACATCCCAAACACCCTGCAAAAACCCTTTGATACTACCAAGCTATCCGTTCGTAGAAATTTAACATCTACATTAAACAGAAATCTTTAACTTTAGAACACATTATTAATTATGCCCCATAAAATTTTAATTACAGAATCTGCTCATAAAGGTGTTGCAACTACTTTTAATTATATTTTTAAATCATTTGGTCTAAAAGCCGCAAATGATTTTTTGGAAGATATGTTAGTATGTTATAATCAAATTTCTACGTTCCCTGAAATGGGCGTTGTTCGGGATAAACTAAGACTTTACATCATTAAGAAACATACGCTTGTATATTATAAAACTAAGAAAGAAGATTTCGTAATTGTTATTGCTGTCGTTGATGCCAGAAAAGCGTTAGATTTTCAACTTTTGCTTTAATTCTTTAAAACTTTCTTCCAAAGTCATTACCCTGCCGTGCTTGATGTCCTCAAGTCCCTTTTGAATCTCTTTTTGAATCTCCTCTTCAATATAAAGCAACCTGGATATACGCTCCACTTCCTCAAACGAAAACGTGTTGTTTTTCATTTTTTTATAGAACGAAGCCTTTGAAATACCAGACTTAGCAATGATACCCGAAATCTTAAATGTGCTTTTTTTGATTTTTTCAGGTAGATTGTTGACAAATTGTCTGTATTCCGATACTTCTTTGTACATTTTATAATACTTTAATGTATCAAATATAAGACTTTTTTTGATTCATTATACTCAAAAAAAAGTAAAATAAAACGTGTGTTTTGCTTTTAAATATCGGCTTTATGCACTACATTTATACCACCCAAATGAGACCTGGCGAAGGCACTTGATTGTAGACGTTTCCGAGGGAAATTTTTATCAATTCAAACTTAACATTATCGCCATAGTCATGTTGTTGTGCTGGACGGTACTTCCCCTTGTATTGATGCGCAAAACCCTTAAGAAAAAAGATTTTTGATCACATCATAAAATCTTTGATTTTACCAAGATCGTATTCGATATAGGTTACTTTTTCATCCATATGACGCAAACGATCGATAAGCCCTTTGTTAAGGTTGCTTTCGAGTTTTGAGACCGTTTGGTTGAGTTGATTCAACTGCATCTGAAGGTTACGAATGCTGCGATTTAGGTCTTTGATGCTGCCGTTAAGGCTTTGGAGTTGTAGGTTTTGCATGGTGTTAGGTTTTAGGGTTCTATAATTCTGTATCAAAAAGCAAGCCAAATGCTTTTGGGCAATGTACTTGAGAAAATTTACAATCTGATTTTTATTACCCCAATACACTACGTTCCCTAAAAGGGTGTCAAAACGTAAACTTAAAAACTGAAAATCATGTTGGGTTAAGTATTAGGATACCCAAATGTAGCAAATTCTCTCAACTGTTAAAAACTTTGTTAATGAAGCCTTGCTAAGGTCTTTAGGTAGCCTAAGCATTTGTGGTAATTTTATAAAAATCAATAGGATGAATGATCGCCACAACGACCTACTGCGCATCCGCCCCGAAATCAAAAAACACCTCACCTTTGACAATATGTCTGACGAGGAACGGTTTCAAAATACCACACTCCGTCCGGTACTCAAACTGCAAAACCCGTTGCTGATCGCGGTTTTTATCAATTATGCAGTCAAACACAAAGGGGTGTTTTTTGAGTTATCCACAGAGAAAAGAATGGCTTATATCGAAAACGCCATCTGCAAAGACCAAAAGTTTCGCAATGCCCTCAAAGGCATGCTCATAGGCCAATTTACGGTAGCAGAATACCAAACCTATATCGAAAACTCTTCCAAGCTCAACAAACGGATGATGAACTTGGTCATCTCCCGCCTCCAAGACCAACTGCAGTTGTTGGTTCCCCAAACCCTTTCCAAGGCCGTGTAAATCAGTAATTTACCGGGTTTGCGGTGGAAAATTTCCACCGCAAAAATCTATCATATTAAAGACTCCCCATCCCTATTGGTCGTCAGCACATCCGACATATAGTCCACAAAGGGCCGTACGGCTTGTAGGGCGGCATCGACTTGTTGTACAAAATCGGGGCTACACACGCTTTTTTCATCAAAGGGTTTTAGGAATAAAAACTGCTTTTTGCGAATCAGGTCAATGTCGGGGTGGTCTTTGTCAAAATCGCGGGGGGCGGTTTTGAGTTCGCTGCCTTCTAAATTTCCCCACACAGAAGCAAAGTCGGGCGCGGCTATCAGCTCACGAAACTCTTGGGCATCCATTGCCAGTTCTTCTCGTATACGTTTGAGGTCTGCGGGATTGGGGTCCCAAAAGCCACAAGCCAAAAAGCAGTCTTTGGGCGCGAGGTGTAGGTAGTAGCCCCCGCGGTTATGGGGTTTGGTACGGTGCCACGTAAGACCAAAATGGGTTTTGTAGGGAGTTTTGTCTTTGGAAAAACGCACATCACGATAGATACGAAACAGCTTAAACCGATCAATACTATCGTGGTGGTTCAGGGCCTCTTTGACAGTTTCTCCAAACTGCTTGACCTCAGTTTCCAGCGTTTTAAAACGGGGTTTGTGCTCCATAAACCATTCTCTGTGGTTGTTTTGAGCGAGTGCGCTAAAAAATCGAAAAATATCGGATGACAGTTGCATGCTTAAAAGTACAAATTCAAGATCAATTTATAAATCAGCGCTACATAACACTCCACCGAATAACCAACAACTTATACCCACGCTGCTTTAGTTTTTTTCAGCAAGTTTGTCTGCCAGCCACATTTTGATGAGGGACTGTCTGGTTACGCCCAATCTGTTGGATTCTTTGTCCAAAGAGGCAACCATCCAAGAAGGGAAGTCCACATTGACACGCTTGTGTTTGCTATTGGGTTTTTGCACTTTGGTCAAGTCAAAATCATCCAACACATCTTCGTTTTCGTCAAATTTTTTATCTAAATCAGTAGCTTTCATACAGTGCTATTTCTTTTGTTCTTGAGCGCCTTGCAGAGGCGATATCAAATTCAAAACACACAATACAACAAATGCATAAAAATTATACTTTTATTATACTATAACGTATATAATAACGCTTAAAACCCTTTCAGAAACGAAAAGTATATTAATTCGGAAATAACTATTAACCAATAACCATTAACTAATAACCACTATCTAAAACCTACTTCTCTCGAGTTTCCAAAACTGCTACCACATCTTGTAGCGAATACCCTTTGGCTTGCAGCAATATCAAATAGTGAAACAGCAGGTCGGCA
>CAXRDP010000035.1:0-13391 GCA_964229545.1 Flavobacteriaceae bacterium
CAAATTCATAAAATTTACCGCTTTCTTCTTCGATAACTTTTTAACAAAGTAGCATATCTGTAAAAAAAAGTGTATTTTTAGATAAAATTATTAATCATGGCA
Organism: Flavobacteriaceae bacterium; assembly: GCA_964229545.1. Taxonomy (GTDB): domain Bacteria; phylum Bacteroidota; class Bacteroidia; order Flavobacteriales; family Flavobacteriaceae; genus UBA724. The sequence goes on from CAXRDP010000035.1 coordinate 103, forward strand.
TATTCATTTCAAAACAGTAAAGGAAAAACTTACTATCTACACACCAAAGACGTAACACTCAAAGGTGGAAGAAACCAAACCATTTATTACTTTGCTAAAGACCAGAGAAGCAACGCTTGCGATTTGCCTGCTGGTAAGAAAGTGGTAGAAAACGAACGTACTGGACTTCCTTTTGTAAAGTCTGTATAAACAGTTTTTTCTTATACCAAAAACCCCGCAACAGCGGGGTTTTTTAGTTTGTAAAAGCTACTGTATTTAGGAAGCCCCACTATTGGCGTTTGTCGCGCCATAAACTTTCGCAGCTACCAATCCTGCCAATCCATAATTGATCACCCAGAAAACACCGTCAACTACATAGCCAAGGGGTTCTATACGGAGTTCTGTTCCATACATTATGAAACCCATACCCAAATTCCAAAAGAGCGCTAACAGGACACCAAAGCGAATGCCCAGTTTGCCATTGTAGTCTCCTTGACTCCAACGCTCATAGATAGTACAGAAGAAGTAAGCCATGAAAAGGCAGCCTAATGTCAAAGCCCATAGAATCATATTTTCTTGACCCCGTGACACATCTATAATCACCAGGTCTTGAAAAAAGTCGGTGGTAAGCGTGTAAAATATCCAAGGTAAAAAGTACAACACCACAAAAGTGGCTAGGGTAGATAAAGTTCTTGATTTACTAAACATCGTTGTTATTTTTTGGTTAAACCTTTTCAAGGTATATGAAATACCCAAAACAACCAAAAAATAAACGCGAATGGTATTTTTTTGTACATGAATCGCAATAAGCCCTTGGGTGTACTATCTTTGTCCTTTGATGAAAGATTCTCAATTTTTTGTTTTCAACAATTCACCTGAGTGGGTGGAGACCTATCTAGCGCAAAGGTCTGCGCCCAGCAATATTGCTCTTGTAAAATATTGGGGAAAAGAAGACCCACAAATCCCCAAAAATCCATCAGTGAGTTTTACACTAGATCAGTGCCGAACTCACACCCAAGTAAATTTTCAAAAACAAAACAAACAAGAAGAGGTACCCTTCGAGATATATTTCGATGGCGTGCCTAAGCCGGAATTTAGACCCAAATTGCAGTCTTTTTTTAAAAGAATTTTACCCTATGTTTCCTATTTGTCGGAATACAATCTACATATAGAAACCCACAATACCTTTCCGCACAGCAGTGGCATTGCCTCTTCCGCTTCGGCCATGGCAGCCTTGGCGGCTTGTATCATGGATTTGGAAATGCAGTTGAACCCTTCGCTGTCCCCCGATTACAGTCTTCAGAAAACCTCCTTTTTGGCGCGATTGGGATCGGGTAGTGCTGCGCGTAGTGTTCAAGGTCCCATAGTTGGATGGGGACAACACCCCAAGACCCCCAAAAGCTCAGACCTCTATGGGGTTACAATCGACAACACACATGCCGTTTTTAACAATTATTGTGATACCATCCTCTTGGTAGACGAAGGCCAGAAAGCTGTCAGTAGCACTCTTGGGCATCGCCTGATGGAAGGGCATCCCTTTGCTTCACAACGCTTTGACCAAGCCAGAGACCATTATGCCCAACTCCTAGATATTTTGTCACAAGGTGATTTGGAGCGTTTTGTTAAGTTGGTGGAAAAAGAAGCCCTTTGTCTACATGCGATGATGCTCACTTCTGATCCGCAGTTTGTTTTGATGAAGCCCAATACACTTCAGATACTACAATCGGTGTGGGAATATCGAAAAAACACTGGAAATCAAGTGGCATTTACTTTGGATGCGGGTGCCAACGTACATTTGTTGTATCCCGATAATATCCGAAAGGCTATTCAGTCATTTATTGAAAGTGAATTAACTCCGTTTTGCCAAAATGGAGCCTTTATTCACGACCGAGTTGGTGTGGGTTTAAAAAAAATGTAATTTTAACACATGAAAGGGCCGCTTTTTTACGCAAAAATTCTTCTCTTCGGAGAATATGGTATTATTAAAGATGCCAAAGGCCTTTCTATCCCTTACAATTTTTACAAAGGGGCACTCAAAACCACCAATACCAAATCCCCACAGGCGCTATCTTCCAACGCCAAATTGAGAGATTATGTGACCTATCTCCAAAAGCTAGATGCTACTTTGGTACAATTCAATTTGGATCGTTTTCAGGGCGATTTGGATAAGGGCATGTATTTTGATAGCAGCATACCGCAAGGTTATGGCATAGGCAGTAGTGGTGCGTTGGTCGCAGCAATCTACGACCGATATGCGGTTGATAAAATCACGATTTTAGAAAACCTTACCCGTGAAAAACTTCTCAAACTAAAAGAAATATTTAGCGCGATGGAGTCTTTCTTCCATGGAAAGTCTTCAGGTTTGGATCCCTTAAACAGTTTTCTAAGCTTACCGATTTTAATCCATTCAAAAAACCATTTGGAGCCCACTGGTATTCCTTCTCAACAACGCAGTGGGCAAGGTGCAGTATTTTTATTGGACAGCGGTATGATGGGGGAAACAGCACCTATGGTTTCCCTTTTTATGAATCAAATGGAATCTCCCGCTTTTAGGAAGATGATTAAGGAGCAGTTTATTGCTTATTCGGATTCTTGTGTGGAGGATTTTTTAAAAGGTGATGTCAAGTCCCTTTTCGGAAATCTCAAACAGCTTTCCGGGGTGGTGCTCAAACACTTCAAGCCCATGATACCCAAAAAGTTCCATACCTTATGGCAACAGGGCATAGAGACCAATGCGTATTATCTCAAACTGTGCGGATCTGGCGGAGGCGGCTATATGCTTGGATTTACACAAGATATTAAGCAAGCCCAAACCATGCTCAAAGACCACCGACTCGAAGTGGTGTACACCTTTTAAATAGCTAGTTGTGTCCGGTTCTTTAAAAAATTGGATCATCAAAGGGGTCAGTTTGTTTTCTTTGGTGCGGGGTCTCAACCTATTGGTGTTGGTATTGGCACAATTTGTTTCCGCGATATTCATTTTTGCACCTCAAAAGAATGGTTTTTCCATTGTGTTGGATTTTAATTTTTGGATGGTTGTCATGGCTACGGCGCTTAGTGTGGCTTCGGGCTATATATTAAACGCTTTTTTTGATGAAGAAAAGGACCTTATCAACCGACCCCAAAAAACCCTCTTGGAACGTCGGGTTTCTGCCCAAACCAAACTTGTGGTCTATTTTGTGTTGAATTTTTCAGCTTTGATAGCGGCCAGCTATGTTTCATTCCGATCCGTGGTATTTTTTGCTGTTTACATTGGCGCTATGGCCTTGTACTCTGCTTTTATTAAAAGGTTTTTGTTTGTGGGCAACCTAACATCAGCTTTGCTCACCATTTTGCCCTTTTTTGCAGTTACGGTCTATTTTAGAAATTTCAGTTTGGAGATTTTTACCCATGCTGCCTATTTGCTACTACTTATTTCTATGCGCGAATTGCTTAAGGATTTGTACAATCTTAAAGGAGACCTGTCACACCGCTATCAAACCATACCCGCGGTTTTTGGTGAACGTACTACCAAACAATTCTATACGCTATTGGTGGCGTGTGCTTACGGGGTAGTTTTCTTGTTGTTCCGCTATTTTGAACTACAATCCATGGCTTACTACTTTGTTTTTGCACTTGCATCATTGAGTCTATGCACCTTGGTTTTGTGGCGTACTCATTCCCAAAAGACCGTGGGGCTTGTAAACGTAGCGATGAAACTTATAATTTTGGCTGGAATTTTAAGTCTTCCTTTGTTAAGAATCTCCCTTTAGTTACTGTACCTTTGCAAAAAACACCCATGGCAGGTTCGTCAAAAAAAAACCAACGTCCTTCAACAAAAAAATCAGCTACCACTAGGCTCAACAAGTACATCGCTCATGCGGGCATTTGTTCTCGCAGGGAGGCCGATATGCATATCGGTTTGGGTGTGGTCAAAGTGAATAATAAGGTGGTTACTGAGATGGGCTATCAGGTACAGCCAAACGATGTGGTGCACTTTGACGGCAAACGCATCAGCCGTGAAAAAAAAGCCTATGTGTTGCTAAACAAACCCAAAGGATTTATAACCACCACGCGCGACGAACGTGGCCGAAAAACGGTTATGGATTTGGTTTCCAAAGCCACCAAATCTCGCATAGTCCCCGTAGGTCGCTTGGACCGCCCTACTACAGGATTGCTCCTGTTTACCAATGATGGGGAGTTAGCAAAAAAATTGACGCATCCTTCCTCTCAAATCAAAAAATTATACCATGTGGTATTGGACAAATCCCTTTCCCCCTCAGATTTGTCAGCCATCCGCCGAGGTATCGAGCTCGATGATGGACCTATCAAAGCCGATCAGGCAAGCTATGTGCATGGGGCTTCCAAGCGTGAAGTAGGGATAGAACTACACTCAGGTAAAAACCGCATTGTAAGGCGTATTTTTGAGCATTTAGGCTATGAGGTCGTGGCATTGGACAGGGTAATTTTTGCCGGACTTACCAAAAAAGACCTCCCCAGAGGGCACTGGCGCCACCTCAGTCAGCAAGAAATCAATAATCTGTCTATGTTGTAGTAGTAGGGGTCTTTTTGAAAAACACTTCCCATATCAAGACTGCATATACCAGTAAGTATTCGGTTGTTATCAGAAACATATTTTCTTTGAAACCGGATGGGCTGTAGGCCGAATAGCTAAGTACCACGATCGATGACCATACAAAAGGGAATCTGTAATTACCAAAAATTGACATACCTAAAGGCAAGACCAAGTACCAAGGATGAACGGTGGTTGACAAAAACAAATACATACAAAAACCCAAGCCTGCCAAATCAAAAAATTGTTTTTTGTTTCGCAAAGGATGTTTACTCCAAAGAAGTAACAGAACCATTGCGCTGACCCAAGGCAACACTTTCCCTACGGTCCGAATGGGGTTGTAGCCCACCCATTCTGTACCAATTGCTCGGACAATATAGTACAGACTGCCATTAAACTCGAAGTTGGTAAACCATAGCCCTAGGGTGGAGGGGTAGTTTATAAGCATTTCTTTAGAGATAAATGGGGCAAATGATATGGTGGCCAAGCCCATAACCCCAACGACAATCAGCCAATTGTTATAAGGTTTGACATAGCGAAATATGACAGGCAGGGTAAGTAGCGGCAGAAGTTTTAAAGAAATGGCACTTCCAATCCCCAACACGGTGGCTCCAATTCGCATACTGAAAACCCCATACAATCCCATCAATAGAAGTCCCAACATCAGCCCTTCGAGGTGAAGGCTAGCGGTAAGCTCCAATAGAATCAAAGGGTTCAACACATACCACAAAATTCTTTTTTTAGATAACTTGACAAGATCTAAAATCTTTAAGCCAAAATAACAAACCAACACATCGCCCAGCAGCACAAACAATCTGAGTCCTACAATGCCAGACATAAGACTGTTCCCAAAAATGGTTGCCAAGTAGAAAACCCCTTGATGTAGGGGCGGGTAGTTGGAGTGATTTCCAGCACTGAGTTCTCCCATACCCTTTATTAGTTCATCGGCTTGGGGAATCAGATTTGCGTCAAAATGCTGAAGCCAAGCTGTAGGGGTATATCGATAGGGATTTATGCCAAGCTGTAACAAATGCCCGTCCCATAGGTAACGATAAAAATCTTGAGATAGTTCTGGCGTTGCAAAAAAAAGACTGACCCTTATAACAGCGCCCAACCATAATCCCTGACGAAGAGAAAATCGTTGGGAATGCACCCACCAATAGCACATTGCTGCACCCAACAACCAGATGGTGCAAAGCACAGCAAAAGATTCTCGTTCCATTCCATAGGCAGCATAGCAATATCCACCCCACATCATCCATGTAGAAAGGAGAATATAAACATGACGGGAAAGCATCAGACCTTGGCTTTGATGGAGCTGTAAACTACAAATCCAAAACCAAAAAACAACAGCATATGGAAGGGAAACAACCCAAAATCTCCTTCGGGGCCGACGATAAAAGCACTATACATACCAAACAAAAAGTACAGCGTTAGCAATGCCTCTAAGATGGTACTCTTAGAAATGTTTTTTTGGAGGTATTTGTTTGCCTTAAAGTTGTCTTTAAAAGTGCCTATATTGAACTTAGGGGTTCGTATAAATTCGGAGCGTTTGCGTAAGTGGCCTTCCAAAACAGCCGCTGAGTTATGAACAGAAAATCCGATAGCCACCGCATAGAAAGTCACAAACTGTCTGGTGAAGGTCAGAAAATTAGCAAAGCCTTTTCCGTGTATGCGTTTGAAGGTGTGCCAGTAGCAAATGAAAAAGATAAGGGTGCTGACAATAAACAAACTGGTCACATTAAAAAACCATCGGAAATGCCCCCATTCGTTTTTGATATACAGCATGGGAATACTCAGTATAGACACCACAAGAACGGTAAAAAACATGGAGCTGTTTAGCAAGTGCATCATCGCATGCAATCGTGTTTTGAGGTCCAAATTTTTGGCGCGAAAAACCTTTCGAATCATCTTTTGGAAGTTTTCGGCTCCGCCTTTATTCCATCTGAATTGTTGTGAACGCACCGCACTCATCACCACCGGCAATTCGGCAGGGGTTTCGACATCTTCCAAATATTTGAATTTCCACCCCTTGAGTTGCGCACGATAGCTCAAGTCCAAATCCTCTGTAAGGGTATCGCCTTCCCAATTTCCAGCATCTATGATACAAGACTTACGCCATACACCCGCCGTGCCATTAAAATTAATAAAGTGGCCTCCGGTATTTCGGCCCACCTGTTCAAGCGTGAAATGCATATCCAATGCAAAGGCTTGTACTTGAGTGAGGAGCGAAAAATCTCTGTTGATGTGCCCCCAACGGGTTTGAACCACACCAATTTTTTCATTTTTAAAGTAAGGAACAGTCTTTAGTAACCAGTCAGTGCCAGGGATAAAATCTGCGTCAAAAATGGCAACAAAATCCCCTTTGGCGGTTTCGAGACCTGCCTTAAGCGCACCGGCTTTGAATCCGGTTCGGTCTTCTCTGCGCACATGCACGATGTCCAAGCCCGAAGCTTGCAGTTCTGCAATCCTTTTGGCAGTCAGCGCAACAGACTCGTCTGTAGAATCGTCTAGTACCTGAACCTCAAACTTATCTTTGGGATATTCTATTTTAGCCACATGGTCTAGCAGTCTTTCGATGACATACAATTCGTTATAGACCGGCAATTGTACCGTAACATGGGGTATTTCTTTAGGATTGTTAAGGTCAAATTTTGGGGATTGGTCTTTTTTGTTTTTGTTTCGTAGGTAGTTAACCAACAAGCTTAATTGACTAATTGCATACAGAAAAATTAGCACAAGAGCGAGGGCATATAAGCCCATCAAAAGGGCGGAGAGTGGAATGAGGATGTCGGCCCAATCAAAATCCATTTACCTGAGTGTATATTTAAAAATCCAATAGAGGATTTTTACACCGGCAAATATAGCACCTTTTATGGTTCCTGAAACTTTTGAAACCCCTATTCTATTCCGATATTTTACAGGGATTTCTAGGTAACTTATTTTTTGTTTGAGTACTTTGAGTTGCATTTCAACAGTCCAACCATAGGTTTTGTCGGTAATGCCCAACGCTATCAATTTTTCATAGCGAATCGCACGAAATGGCCCCAAATCTGTAAACCGCGCTCCAAAAAACCATTTCATGAGGGTGGTAGCCAATGCATTTCCAAAAATCTGGGGAAAAGTCATAGCGCCTTTTTCTCGAAGACGGGCAACTCTGGCACCCATTACAAAATCGGCTTTGTTCTCAATGATGGGTGCTACAATTTCGGTCAGCTGTTCTGGGTAATCGGAGTAGTCTCCGTCTAAAAAAACCACAATATCAGGTGGGTTTTTGCTACATTTTTCCAAACCTTTCAGACAGGCATAGCCATAGCCTTTACGGGGTTCGTGGTATACGGTGGCACCATGTTTTTGCGCCACTTGGGCAGTATTGTCTGTGGAGCCGTTGTCGACTACGATAACTTCCGAAACCAAATCGGGAATGTCTTTTAATACATTGCCAATTGAAGGGGCCTCGTTGTATGCCGGTATGATGACAGTGATACTTGGGGTCACGAGGGTTGTTTTATCGCATCCAACAAATCGGGTGGGGTGTCCATGATAAAGTTTTGATGGTTCATGCGGTTTTTAGGGGCTACATTTTCCAGTTTGAGTACGCCCCGAGGACATACAGCCGAGCAGACACCACAACCCACACAAGAAGACCGAACGATATGTTCGCCTCTTTGGGCATAGGCGCGAACGTCAATGCCCATTTCACAATAAACAGAACAATTGCCACACGATATACACTGCCCCCCGTTGGTGGTAATCCTAAACTTTGAAAACAAACGTTGCTGCAATCCCAATATGGCCGCCATTGGACAACCAAATCGGCACCATACCCGACTGCCCAAAATAGGGTAGAACCCCACACCAATCACCCCGCTAAACGCGGCACCGATGCCGAACCCGTACCACTCCCTGAGCTTGTAGCTATTTACAAAAAACAGTTGCTTGACGTCAGCACTATGATTCATTAACATAAGGGTGATGACAATGGCGCCCAAAGTACCCATGGTCATCAAAGCGTCTTTGTTCAGTTCTTTTCTTTTGTAAAAAATAATCACCCCAGCAAGCAAAACCATCAATCCGATACTGCCATAGACAAAACGGTCTTGTGTCAGTCCAAAAAGTGGGTTGTCTTTACCAAGATAGCTGTACAAAACAGCCAAGGTCATTACGCTTACAAAAAACAAAACCAGATGAACCGACCATCGCTCCAGTTGCCACACCCACCTTTTTTTGCTTGATAGCTGACGAAAAGGATCTCCGGCTGTTTCGGCCAAACCACCACAACCACAAACCCAAGAACAATACCATCTCTTCCCAAAAAAATATGTCAAAATGGGCGAAATGAGTACCACCATTCCCAAACCAAACATCAACATAAACATTCCCAAGGAACCGCTTTTGATAAGGTTGTTAAGGTGCCAGTCATAAAAAAAGTCGTAGTCCAAAGGCCACATATTTTTCAAGTCCATGTCAAAATAGGCTTGTTGGGGATTGAGCTTGGCCAAAATTTCGGGGATGAGAAAAGCAAACCCCAATTGGAAAAACATTACCGAAATGGTGCGTATTACTTGGTATCTGTTGTGGCGGTATTTGCGAATAAACTTATACCCAAAAACAAGAATGGCCAGTGTGTAGAGTGTGCCATAGACAAACCACTGGCTGGCGGGTTTCCCATTGAGCAATAGGCTTAAAGGGTCAAAAAAACCGACCAGTCCGGAGCTGGTTCCCTTTGGATTGTAGCCCAACGTTTCGGGGTACCAATACAAAGCCACATAAAAGGCTGTCAACACCACCCCCAATACCCAAGCACCCCAACCACGACTGGTAAGCCCTTTGTGCCATACTCCATTATTTTTAATTCCTGGCAGAGTGCGGTTATAAAGTGCATGGGTGTAGCATATAACTCCCGAAACAAGGAGTGTCAACGCCACAAACAACAACCAACTCTCAGGATTTTTATTGAATAGTGCGGTGCTTAAGACCAACAAACCGATGCCCGCTTGGAAAGCTCCGAAAACAAAATAGGTATTTCGAATTTTTGGTGTCATACAGGTATTTGATTGTTGAAAGTATCTTGAATTTGTCGAAGGGGACTGAGATAGAGTTCGGGATCAAACAGCGCTTCTCTCAAGTGTGTCACCACATAGTCAAATGTTCTGCCCTCATTCAACCATTGGTCCATGCGTTCATGGCGCAAACGCATGCCCAAGGCGTGTATGCCCAATAGCTTTTGACTGTCTTTGTCAAAGGCAATGCGAAGGGCTTTGTTGTCTGCTGACCAATAGAGTTGTTGCTCGTTGTCTTGCTTTTGAGCATTGACCCAACCATAGGTTTGGTATTCTATATCAAAAAACTTAGCTGAGTTAAACCATTGTCCGGGGGCGTACTCCTTTGGCTGTCCCATAATGGTTTGGGCCACAGTTTCGCCCATGATGCGCCCTGTGTACCATACAGCTTCCACAGAAGGACGCTGACCTACAGGATTTCGCTGTTGGGCACAGTCCCCGATGGCGTAGATATCAGGGTGGTTGGTCGCCAAAAAACGATCTACCAATACCCCGCGATCTGTTTCTATTTCACTGTTTTGGAGAAAGCCAATATTGGGTGACACCCCAGCCGTCAGCCCTACCCATTGACAAGGAATTTCCTCACCGTTTTGGGTTGTGATCCCCCGTACGATTCCCCTTTCATCCGATAAAATTTCTTTGAGTTCGGTAGCGCATCGCAAATCAACTCCGTGAGCTACGATGTGTTTTCCAATCATATCCGCTTCTTCCTCAGGCAAAACGCGATTCCAAAAAGCAGACTCACGTACCAAAAAAGTGACCTTTTTCCCTCTGCTGACCAACATTTCCGCCAGTTCGACCCCGATCAACCCGCCCCCAACAATGACTGCCCGATCGATATTGGGCGTTGCGGCTTCCAAGGCGTCCAAGTCTTGTTTGTGGTAAAGCCCACGAACGCCTTTTAGGTTTTGACCGGGCCATCCAAACTTGTTGGGCATAGAGCCGGTGGCTATAATAAGCACATCAAAATTTATGGTGGATTCATCATTTAGCAACAAGGTTTTTTGGGTACGATTGATGGTGACGACGCGCCCACGCAAGCGGTCTATCCGGTTTTTTTTCCAAAAATCAGCCTCATATGGCTGGGTGTGTTCGAATTTCATATGCCCCATATAGACATACATCAGGGCGGTGCGCGAGAAAAAAGCATCTGACTCGTCAGATATCAACAAAATCTTATCATCACCCATTTTCCGTAAATGCCTTGCAGCAGTTACGCCAGAGATTCCGTTGCCGATGATGACTATTTGACGCATCAATTTTGGTTTAGAGTCCAATCATAACGTTGATACTTAATTGCAGTATCGCTAGGTATGGGTTTTTCTATGTATAAATTTATAAAATCCAATACACTTCCGTTTTGAGTAAAGTCTGCCTCAAACCATTTAAAAATTTTGGAGAGTTTTATTTCAGAACCTGCTAAGGTGTTTTTGGAAGGGTCGTTTAGGAATTTTTGTGTGGCATGATTCAACTGTTCGTAAAGCGTATGAGTCTCATAGGCTTGCTGTTCTAGATTCGGACATGAGCGAGAAGCACAATTGATGGCAAAGTGTATCTGTGGAGTGTCCATCTTGCGGAGTATTTCATGCTCAATATGATTCAAATCGAGATTTTCACCTCGAATTTTAATCACATTCCTTCGCCAAGGATTTACAAGCAGCAAAATAGATTTTAGGGGATAATGGTCTAAGATTAGCTTGATCGTACAGGCGTTGTAGGCATTGATCCAATAGGCTAGTTTTTCGGGCTTTGACCAACCGTCTTGCGGAGGATTTTCCTCCAATAACTCTATGTATGTATCTAGGCCTTCTGTATTTTTTTGCCAATTTTCGTAATCCACATTTCCGACCTCATCTACATATTGCTGCAACAAATCGGTCCACTTTTCATGAGTGGGTTGTGCCCAAGTTAGCAGGCTAAACAGCAATAAAGGAGCTAGGTTTTTCATAAGACTTAACAACAACCGCCCCCGTCGTAGTGGAAAGTTGATTCAGAAATAAAAATATCTTCCCGATTCAAGTCCATTAGGTTTTGGGCTGTTTTGTCACAAACCGCCAAGGGTTGATTTTGTAACAACACATGACCTTTGTGATCATCAAAATAATCTTCTGCGCCATAATATATAGCCGACCTACCTGTAAACACACAAGGTCCATCTTGGGGCATGGGGTCTTTGATGGCGCAAACCTCTATGCTTTCAATATAAATGCGTTCGGATGTGTTGTAATGTAAGGGATCCAAAATGCGATAAGGCCTTCGACTTCTAATTTCTATGGTTCCAAAGCCAACATCAGTCAGTAGCCTGACGTATTGGGCAATAGGCAGGGCACCACTTAAACACAAAGCACGTAATTCTTCGTTTTCACGTAGAGATTCGTCCATGGTTTGCTCACAAGTGGGGTCACTCATGACCAATCTTCCATGGGGTTTTAGCACGCGGTACATTTCTTCCAATGCTTTGCGAACATCGTCTTCCTTAAAAATATTAAACAGACAGTTTTGTGCGGCAACATCTACACTATTGTCATCAATAGGTAACTGTAGGGCATCTCCTTTTTTGAGCTGTATAAAATCGGGCTGAAACCATTCGTTCTGTTGTGCAGCTATTTTAAAGTTTTTTGCTGAGGCCTCTAACATCTCATCTACTACATCGACTCCTATGATGGCGGCTTTTCTTCGTGAGAAATATGCGAATTGCAACAATTCCATACCGCCTCCAACACCTACATAAAGCACATTGGGGCTTTTGCTCAAGTCTCTAGGGTGCACGGTGCTGCCACATCCGTAGTTCATTTCTTGCATAATGGTGGGTATGCTAAGTCCAGGGAGTTCCCAAATCGGGTTGGTGGTACAGCACAACCCTACATCGGGTGTGAGTGCTGCTTGCTTGTAAACGTCTTTTGTGGTTTCTAAATAACTCATAAGGATTTGATGGTTTCTGTGAAAATTCGAATGATATGGGGTTCGGCTTTTTCAGCCAATGCCATGATTTCAGGAATGTTGATAGGGCTGAGGTTTTCAGGGTCACACGCGTCTGTGAGTATGGAAATAGCCGCGCAGGGCAAATCCAAATGATTGGCCACGATCACCTCAGGCACAGTAGACATCCCGACCGCATCGGCTCCTATGATGCCCAAGTAGCGGTATTCGGCGCGTGTTTCTAGGTGTGGGCCTACCACCGAGGCATAGACACCCTCATTGAGATGGATTTGGTGTTGTTGGGCTGATTGGCGAATGGTTTTATTGAGGGTTTCGTCATAGGGTGCAATCATGTCCACAAACCGCTCCCCAAAAGTTTCCACTCCCTTGAAGGCCAAAGGCGATCCACCCTGCAGGTTGATGTGATCGGTCAGCAGCATCAGCTCTCCTTTATTAAACTGTGTATTGATGGCGCCGGCCGCATTGCTGATGAGCAGGTGCTTGATGCCCAGCGCATGCATCACACGTACCGGAAAAGTGATATGTAGCAAATCGTAACCTTCATAGAGGTGGAAACGCCCTTGCATGACCAATACCGTTTTCCCACCCAGTTGACCGTAGTGCAGTTTGCCTTTGTGAAATTCAATGAGCGAAGCCGGAAAATGCGGAATATGGTTGTAGCTCATACTTTGCTGAATGTCCATTTCGTTGACCAACTTGCCCATGCCTGTACCCAAAATGACACCCACCTCGGGCGCCTCAAAACCATGTTCTTT
>CAXRDP010000036.1:0-27920 GCA_964229545.1 Flavobacteriaceae bacterium
TAAAGTTTCCAAGCCTACAGCTGTGTTGGGTGCAGTGGCTTTTGGCTTTTCGACCTATCTCATTATCATTTTGGGGGTAGGGCACAACACCAAAGCCCTGGCTATGGGATATATGCCTTGGGTGGTTCTAGGGGTCTTGTATCTGCTAAACCACAACTACAAAAATGGCATACCCATCACTGTTTTGGGAACGGCTTTACAACTACACGCCAATCATTATCAGATGACGTACTATATGCTGTTGTTTGTTGGGATTGTAGTTTTGGTGTTTGGCTATCAGCAGTTCAAAGAAAAATCACTCCCTCTGTTTGCAAAATCTGTGGGCTTGATAGCGTTGTCCATGTTGTTGGCATTGTCATTCAACGCCACCCACTTGTTGGCTACCAAAGAATACAGTGCAGAGAGTACTCGAGGCGACAACCCACTCACTCTCGATTCTGAAGGACTGCCCCTTGTCAAAAGTGATGGACTTGGTTATGATTACATAACTGAATACAGCTATGGTATTTTGGAATCCATCAACCTTTTGATTCCTCGATTTATGGGCGGTGGAAGTGGGGATCGTTTGGATACCAATTCCAATCTTATGGCTTTCCTGCAAAACATTGACCCGGAAACAGCCCAACAAATCTATAGATACGCAACTCCCTATTGGGGCGATCAGCCTATAGTGGAAGCCCCGGCCTATGTGGGGGCTGTGGTCTTTTTCCTTGCTGTGTTTGGGTTTATGGTGATGCGCAAAACTTGGCGTATCATATTCCTTTCAGGAACCGGGATGTCATTGTTCTTGTCTTGGGGTAAAAATGCAGACTTACTCACGCATTTTCTTATCGATTATATGCCCTTTTACAACAAATTTCGAGCGGTGAGTTCTGCCCAAGTGATTTTGGAATTCTGTCTGCCCATGGCTGCCGTGTTGGGGGTGCATACTTTGCTCACTATTGAAAACCGACCTCAAATCATTCGTTTGTTGAATAAGTCGTTTTTTGGATTTATGGCTGCAATGGCATTGGTGTTGGGAGCAGCCTACAGCTTTTTAGACTTTCAGTCTGGAAGGGAAGTTTTTGCTGCCTACCCTGAAATTATGACTCCGTTGATTGAAGATCGCAGACAGTTGTTGGTCGAAGATGTTTTTAGGTCTACTGCATTTGTTTTGATGGCTTATCTGCTCTGCCGCTTCTTAATGGCTACTCCATACCGACGCTATGTGGTACCTGCACTTACGCTGCTGCTATTGATTGATTTGTGGTCTTTCAATAGAAACTATGTCAACCAAGATGACTTTGTTCCCAAATCACGTATGGAAAAACCCTTTGCGCCCACCACAGCCGATGTGGCCATACAGCGTGACAGCACCCGTTTTCGGGTATTTGAACCCCAATTGGGAATGGCACATGCGAGAACTGCCTATTTTCACAACACCTTGGGTGGATATCATGGTGCCAAACCGAGACGTATGCAAGACCTGTATGATTTTCACATCTCCAAAGGCCATCAACAAGTGCTTCATATGCTCAATATTAAATACATCATTCAAGATGAGGAAAACAATCCTTTAGGTGTGGTCCGCAATCCTGATGCTTATGGGAATGCTTGGTTGGTCAATGAGGTGATTCCTGTGGTGTCTGCCGATGAAGAAATCGGTCTTTTGCAAAGTGCGTCTTTGCAATCCGTTGCTTTGACAACGGACAGCCTTCCACAGCTTAAGTTTGAAACAGATGAAACAGCTAATGTTGAATTGATACGTCATAGGGCCAATGCGTTAAAATATAAATTTTCTGCCGCCAAGACCCAATTTGTGGTGTTTTCAGAAATGTACTACCCGCATGGTTGGAAAGCTTTTTTAAATGGAGAAGAAGTGCCTCACTATCGGGTCAATTATGCCTTACGCGGGTTGATAGTCCCCCCGGGAAATCATGATATTGCCTTTGTGTTTGATCCCGAAGTAATCCAGACCGGAAATCAGATTCGATTTGCGGGTTATGGTGTGTTTGCCTTGTGGATGTTGCTCATGTTTGGCCGTCGATTGATTCGTACAATAAATTATAAAGTCAGTGGCTAAAGATTCCAAACAACATGTATTGTTGGTCACTTACTATTGGCCTCCTGCCGGAGGGTCGGGCGTACAGCGTTGGTTGTTTTTTGTAAAATATTTGGTGGCTTTAGGGCACAAAGTCGATGTGTTGACTGTCTCGGATCCCACAGCTGCCCCTAAAGACGATAGTTTACTAAGTCATGTCCCTGAGGGGGTTGGTGTGCATCAGATGGCTATTTGGGAGCCGGGTAGGGGATTGTATCAGTTTGCTTCTGAAGGGCAGCAAAAAATGAATCTCTTTTCACGTTCTGTACGATGGATACGTGCCAACCTTTTCTTTCCAGATGCACGCTATATGTGGATTGGTAAAGGGAAACGTTGGGTTGGTCGGTATATTAAAACCCATCAACCCGATTGGTTGATTACCACAGGTCCTCCTCACAGTGTTCATATGATAGGCTATGCCCACCGAAACCGCCCACACACTCGATGGTTGGCTGATTTCAGAGACCCTTGGGCGGAATTTTTTGTCAATCAGTCTTTGCCCATGACTACATGGACTCGCAAACGTCATCATAAATGGGAAAAGAAAGTCGTGTCAGCGGCCCATCAGGTACTGACAACCACAGAGTCTTTAAAAAAACACTATCAAAAGTGGAACCCACAAACAGAAGTTTTATGTAACGGCTTTGAAAAAGTTCTGAAAGGGGAACTTTCAACCGATTTTACACTCTGTTATGCAGGCAGCCTTAAGGCCAACCAATCCGCAGATGTGGTTTGGGAAGCGATTGAGTCCCTCAGTACTTCGGTACCTGAATTTGGGAAGCAGACAGAAGTGCATATGTATGGCCAAACAGACCCTAGTCTACATAGGAAAGTGAGCGCCATGGTTCCACACGGTATGGTCACTTGGCATGGCTACCAACCCAAGTCGATTGTAGATGAGGCACTTGCAACTGCACATGTGTTGTTGTTTTTTGGAAACAATCATGCCAACAGCGACAAGGTAATCAACGCCAAAATTTTTGAATATATGGCTTCAGGAAGACCTGTATTGGCAATAGTTGAAAGCCATGGGGATTTGTCTGCATTCGTTCAAAAACATAATTTAGGCGTTGTGTTTTTATATTCTGAAAAAGAACAAATTTTGGACTGGCTACGACAACAATTCATTGCCTACACAAGAGGAGCATATCCAAAAAACACCCAAATCGACCTTGCGTTCTCTCGTGAAAACCAAACAGCTCAGTTGGCGACACTATTAACTAAAAGAACCTAATATGGGAATCGTAGCCAAACAGTCTGCCAAGAACATTGTGGTCATTGCCATTGCTTTTGCCATAGGTGCCATCAATACTTTGGTGTTTTACCCCATTTTTTTATCGGCAGACCAATACGGCCTTGTGGTATTTCTTTTGGCGAGTTCCAACTTACTAATGCCACTGATTGGTTTTGGCATCAACCAAACCATTATCAAGTTTTTTAGTTCTTATGATACCGCAGAGGAGCAACGCACTTTTATGTCATCTATCATTTGGTTGCCTTTGGTAGTCGCCCTCGTTGTGGGTACGTTGGGCACCGTGTTTTACAATATGGTCTCGGAAGCCCTATCTGTCAAGAATCCCGTCATTGGTTCCTATGTGTGGGTTATTTATGTAGTTGCCGTCGCAACCGCCTATTTTGAGGTGTTTTATGCCTGGGCACGTGTACAGCTCCAAACGGTCTATGGAAACGTACTCAAAGAGGTTTACCCAAGGTTATTTTTGTTTTTCTTGCTGCTATCAACCTATTTTTTTAACCTCCCCTTTGAGGTCTTTATCTGGGTCTTGGTGTTGGGGTATTTTATCAGATTGACAGCCATGATTGTTGTTGCTCATAAGTATTATCCGATTTCCTTAAAATTTCACTTGCCCAAAAACAAAAAATCGGTATTGCAATACACACTCTATATTCTGCTGGCGGGTTCTGCAGGCAGTTTGATCTTGGACATCGATAAGTTTATGATTCCACAGCAGCAAGCCATTTCACAAACCGCTTTTTATGCGGTGGCCATTTTTGCAGCTACTGTGGTTGAAGTGCCCTCAAGAGCCATGGCGCAAATATTGAACCCCATTGTTTCTCAAGCCATCAATCAAAACAATTGGGACGAAGTGGCCGCTCTCTACAAAAAGAGTGCGCTCAACTTGTTTATAGTAGCGGGATTGTTCTTTTTGTTGGTCAACCTGAATATTGAGCATTTGTACGAATTGCTTCCCAATACAACCTATCAAAGCGGTATTTGGGTCGTTTTGGTGATTTCTTTTGCCAAACTATTTTCCATGACATTTGGTTGTGGAACTGCCATTATAGCCAATGCTTCTTTTTATAGAATTTCTTTGGTTTTTGCCATTGCTATGGCTTTGATGGTGGTCTTACTCAACTATCTTTGGATTCCACGCTACGGGATTGACGGAGCTGCTTGCGCCACTTTGGTGGTGGTCGTGGTTTTTACGGTTGTTAAAATCATCTACCTGTACAACAAACTCAACATGCTTCCTTTTTCGTTCAATATGTTCAAAGTAACCATGTTATTGGTTGTTTTAATGGCTTTGGGAGTCTATCTAGATGTGGATGCCCATCCGTTATTGCTAATTGCTATAAAATCGATTGCTATCACATTTATTTACAGCCTAGCGGTTTATGGTTTACGCCTTTCAGACGATATCATCCGTTTGGGCAATCGCTTCTTTAGGTAGAAAGCCATACAAACTCGAGTTAGGGTCATTGGCCAGATCTAATGGGGTTCCTTGAGCTACCAATTCTCCACCTTTTCTACCACCTTCAGGGCCCAAATCAATAATGTGATCGGCACATGATATCAGCGCCGTATTGTGTTCGATAACCACAATCGAGTGTCCGTTTCTGATGAGTGCTCTAAAAGAACCTACCAGTTTTTCGATATCGTGCGTGTGAAGACCGGTTGTGGGTTCATCAAAAAGGAACAAGATTTTTTCTTTCTGACTTCCTTTGGATAAAAAACTCGCCAATTTGATACGCTGTGCTTCCCCGCCCGAAAGGGTAGAGGAGGATTGACCCAAGGCCACATATCCCATACCAACATCTTTTAGGGGTTTGATCTTATTGACTGCTTTTTGCTGTTGGTGTTGGTCAAAAAATGAGAGCGCCTCATCCACACTCATGCTTAGCACATCGTGAATATTTTTGTCTGCAAAGCGCACTTCTAACACCTGTTTTTTAAAGCGCTGTCCTTGGCAAGTTTCGCAGGTGAGCTTGACATCTGCCATAAATTGCATCTCAATGGTCACTTCTCCTTCACCTTTGCAGGTTTCGCAACGTCCTCCGTCTACATTAAATGAAAAATGTTTTGGACTAAATCCCTTCACCTTAGATGTGCTTTGCTCTGCAAAAAGCTTCCGAATTTCATCATATGCCTTGATATAGGTTACTGGGTTGGAGCGCGACGACAACCCAATGGGGTTTTGGTTGATGTACTCCACATGGTCTATAGCATCTATGGCACCTGAAATTTTGCTGTGTTCCCCAATTTTCTCACCATAAATGTCTTTTTCTCTAAGCAAAGCAGGCCAAAGAATTTGTCGCACCAACGAGCTTTTACCACTTCCAGAAACCCCGGTTACAGCAGTAAGTCTGTTCAAAGGAAAGGCGACGTCGATGTTTTTGAGATTGTTGGCGCGTGCGCCATGCACCACAATTTCCTTTTTTGATCGCAACAACTTTGGGGTGTGGTTGATGATGCGTTTGCCGCTCAGGTAATCTGCAGTTAGGCTATTTGATTTTAAAACTTCCTCAAGAGTACCTTGGGCTACCAATTCCCCACCAAATACGCCAGCTTGAGGGCCAATATCAATGATGTGGTCGGCCGCACGTATGATGTCTTCGTCGTGCTCAACAACAATGACCGTATTGCCCAAATCACGAAGTTGTTTTAGGATTTTAATAAGGCGTTGGCTGTCTTTTGGGTGTAAGCCAATGCTGGGTTCGTCGAGGATGTACAAAGACCCCACCAAACTACTTCCTAAAGAAGTCGCTAGATTGATGCGTTGAGATTCGCCCCCCGAAAGGCTGTTGGATTTTCGATTGAGTGTTAAGTATGACAAGCCTACATCCATCAAAAATTGGATTCTGTTTTTGATTTCAATCAAAAGACGTTCTGCAACTTCTTCCTCATAAGGGGTGAGTATTAAACTGTCAAAAAAAGTGCTTAGTTTATCAATGGGCATATCTACCAAATCGCTAATGGTAGCACCGTTGATTTTCACGTAATTGGCTTCAGGGCACAACCGCAGTCCATGACATGCATCACAACGTGTACGCCCACGGTATCGAGAAAGCATCACACGGTTTTGTATTTTGTATTTTTTGGCTTCCAGTTTGTCGAAGAAATATCGGATTCCCTTAAAATATTTGCTGCCGTCCCATAACAAATCTTTTTGTGGTTGGGTCAATTCAAAATAGGGTTTGTGAATCGGAAAGTTGCATTCGTGGGCGTTTTCTACAAAACTTTTCCAATAGCGCTTGCCTTTGTCGGTGCGCCAAGGAGCGACAGCTCCTTCAAATACAGAAAGTGAGGTGTTGGGCACGACCAAGTCGTGATCGATTCCGATTAGGTCTCCATAACCTTCGCACTTTGGGCAAGCGCCCAAAGGGTTATTAAAGCTAAATAAGTGCACAGTCGGTTCTGTAAACCGCATACCGTCACGTTCAAAACGATTGCTAAAGGTCTCTTGGCTTTGGTCTTCTGGAAAGAATAACGAAAGAGAACCTTTCCCTTCAAAAAAAGCGGTTTCTACCGAGTCCGCCAATCGATGTAGAAAACTTTCTTCGTGCTGCATCACCACCCGGTCTACTACCAATTCAAAATTACCTTTGATTTCTTCGTCAAAGCCTTGAATACGAGCAATCTCCCCATCAACCCTGATGCGCGCATAGCCTTGTTGAGAGAGAAGTTTTAGCACTTGGTCCGATGATCGTTCTTTTAGTTCTACAGGTGCTAGTAGTATGCATTTGGTGCCTTCGGGTAATTTTTTGAGTGTATCAATGACATTTTCCACGCTGTCTTTGGTGACCTTCTCCCCAGAAATGGGCGAGTAGGTGGTTCCGATGCGTGCATATAGAAGTTTGAGGTAGTCATAGATTTCGGTGGTGGTGCCAACCGTCGATCGTGGATTGGTAGAATTTACCTTTTGTTCTATAGCCACTGCCGGAGCAATCCCTTCGATTTTGTCTACCAAAGGTTTGTCCAGCCGACCTAAAAATTGACGGGCATAAGAAGAAAGACTCTCCACATACCTACGTTGGCCTTCTGCATAAAGCGTATCAAAAGCCAAGCTCGATTTTCCTGAGCCTGATAAACCGGTGATAACCACCAATTTCCTTCTTGGAATATCGATATCGATATTTTTCAGGTTGTGCATTTTTGCACCCCGTATCCGAATCACTTTTTCTTTCTCTTCTGCCAATTAATTTTTGTTTTTAAATAAAAACCAAGCGTTAAAAATACTTATTTACACCCATTTTTAACCTTGTTTTTATATTAAAATTCATTTCCTATCTTTGTATCAAACACTTCGCCTATCGCATAGATTTACTTTTTTAAACCGATTGTTTAAACAAATGTATATCTATGGTACCTCAAGATTCAGTTCTTATTTCAGATTACCTCAATGGTAACAACGCTTCTTTTGAGCGTTTGCTAACACGTTACAAAAACCGAGTGTATGGTTTTGTGTATGCAAAAGTCAATAATGCATCACTAGCAGATGACATCTTCCAAGATACCTTTATAAAGGTGGTAAAAACCCTTCAAGCGGGAAACTACAAGGAAGAAGGACGTTTTTTGTCTTGGGTGTTGCGCATTGCCCACAACCTGATTGTCGACCACTATCGAAAGAGCAATCGCATGCCCAAATATGAGTCAAGTCGAGAGGAGTTCGATGTCGTAGCCAACCTATCAGAGCCCGGAGTAAATGTGGAATTTCAACTAATTGAAAATCAAATTCACACAGATTTGGTCACTCTTATTGATGAGCTTCCGGACAACCAAAAAGAAGTGCTACAAATGCGACTCTACCAAGACATGAGTTTTAAGGATATTGCTGACAACACAGGAGTGAGCATCAATACCGCTTTGGGCCGTATGCGATATGCCGTTATCAACCTTCGTAAGATGATAGAGGAGCGCAATTTGATTTTTACACAATAATTTTTTGATTGATTCGTTTGATGTGTAAAGGACTGTATGCAAAAACTTTACACACCATTTTCACATCACGAATCACAAAAACCTTCTGAAAAAGCGCTTAGGTTCATCTTGGATTTTGCCGCTTCCCATCGTGGTTTTTCTATAGACAAGGGGCGTTCGGGCGTCAATTTGAACTAGATTTTTTATGATAATTGCTAAGGACTGTCTTTCTGCCAATGGTGTGGGTGATGATGTCTTTTTCCAAATCCCAACCCCTAGCTGGAGAATATTCCCTTCCGTACCATATGATTTGTAAGTGAAGGTCGTTCCATCGGTCCTCAGGAAACAAGCGTTTGGCATCTTTTTCGGTCTGCACTACATTTTTCCCGTTGCTAAAGCCCCAACGGTACATGAGCCTGTGTATATGGGTATCCACTGGAAAAGCCGGCACCCCAAATGCTTGCGACATCACCACGCTTGCGGTTTTGTGCCCCACGGCCGGAAGGGCTTCCAGTGCTTCAAAATCAGGGGGAACTTGCCCGCCGTATTTTTCTATTAGGATATGTGACAGGCCGTGGATGCCTTTGGCTTTTTGAGGGGAAAGTCCAACAGGCTTGATAATCTCGCGAATCTCTTCTACACTAAGTTTGACCATGTCGTATGGGTTATCTGCGCGCTTAAACAGTGATGGCGTGGTTTTGTTGACACGCACATCGGTGCTTTGGGCGGATAAAAGCACTGCTATCAAAAGCGTGTAAGGGTCTTTGTGGTCCAAAGGTATGGGTATACTGGGATACAGTTTGTCCAAGGTTTTCATCACAAAAGCTACCTTTTCAGCTTTGTTCATAATTTGTATTTTTATCAAAAATAAATTTAAAAAATTAAGCTATGATTCAAGTAGGTGCCCAAGTTCCTGATTTCACTGTCAGTGACCACAAAGGAAATTCTATTACTTTGTCTGATTACAAAGGCCAAAAAGTGGCTGTTTTTTTCTACCCAAAGGCCAGTACACCGGGTTGTACTGCAGAGGCGTGTGATTTACGTGATCACCACAGTGCATTGAAAGCAGCCGGTTATGCGATTTTAGGGGTGAGTGCAGATACTATTGCGGCTCAGGAAAAGTTTGCTGCCAAATACGAATTGCCTTTCCCTTTACTAGCTGATGTTGACAAAACAGTGATTAATATCTTCGGTGTTTGGGGTCCCAAAAAATTTATGGGCAAAGAATATGAAGGTATCCATAGAACTACTTTTTTGCTAGACGAGCAGGGTGTGGTTGCACATGTGATTGAGAAAGTCAAAACCAAAGAACACGCAGCGCAGATTTTAGAAGCCTAATCCAAAGCTTTTTGCGGTTCGGCATGATAGCCGAATAATTTTTGTTCTTTAATTAGATTAGAAACTCCTTCGGGCAGCATGTTTTCCCAACCCGATTTGCCGAGATTGATCATTTCTAACACATCGCGAGAGTAAATACGCATGTCATCCTTGTTGTAATCGAGTATGTCGACCACTTTGTTGTTGTACTTAAAAAACTTGTACAATTCTTTGACTCGAGGATGCACCTTCAGGTTGTTGCTGTCAACTATGTCATCGGTTTTGGGGTCAAGCATCGGATAGAGATAAACAACCAAATTTTTAAAAAATAACTTTCCAAAAGCCTCCAAAATACCACCACTCAGATGACGGTAGTATTTTTCCTGAAAGATTTCTACCAAATTACTAACCCCCATCGTAAGGCGTATTTTTTTAGTGGTATAATTGGAAAAATATTCTGCTAATCTGTAATATTCTTTAAAGTTGGAAATCATAACAGTCTGTCCCAATGAACAAAGGAGGTTTGCGCGGTCCATAAAATCTTGTTCGTCAATAACCCCGGTTGACATCAAATTGGAGAGTGTAATCTCGAAAATCACCACGGTTTGGTCGGGATCAACATCTTTTTCTTTTTCAAAAATAGACAGGGATTTTTTGTACATATCCAGATTGACCTTGGTCACGGGCCGGAAACTTCCACGCAAAGCCAAAATGTTTTTTTTGTAGAGCTCACGCGCGGGCAGCAGGTTGTTGCCGTCAGGGCCAAACATTACCGCCTCGGTCATGCCGTTTTTGACCAACTCCAGGCTCAATACCCGATTGTCGATGTCTTTAAACAAAGGGCCAGTAAAGTTAATTGTATCGATTTCGATCGCCTCTTTATCTATGTGATCATAGAGGTATCGCAGCATTTTTCTGGGGCGGTCATGTTGGTAAAAAGCACCGTATATAAGGTTTACACCCATCACTCCGATGGACTCTTGTTGAGAACGGGCATCGATTTCATGAAAACGCACATGGGTTGTTATCATAGAATAGGGCCCGTTGGGCTCGGTTTGAAACTTAATACCCATCCAACCATGGCCTTTAAATTTTTTAGCAAAATCTATGGTGGTCACCGTATTGGCAAAGGTGAAAAAGATTTTTTGGGAACCCGTCTTTTTTTCGATACGTTCCTCTAGATGCTCCATCTCTAGGTCTAGCATTTTATTGAGCCTTGATTCGGAAACGTATCGTTTGTCGGCCTCTTTTCCATAGATGGCATCGCTAAAGTTTTTGTCGTAAGCACTCATGGTTTTGGCTATGGTGCCGGAGGCTCCGCCACAACGAAAAAAATGACGCGCTACTTCCTGACCTGCGCCAATCTCAGCCAGCGTTCCATAGATATTGGCATTTAGGTTGATGCGTAGGGCTTTGGCTTCGAGTGAGGGTGTGTTTTCAAAAGGCTGGTCACCAAGTAGCGATATAGGCATGGAAGCGGTGTTTGTACAAAATTAAAAAACTTCGATGGAAAAAAGCTTGTTTTAATCAAATATCTGAATAGTTGCCCTGCTGTTTGTGTTAACTTTAAACATATTTAAATTTTAGATTGATTGACCATCATTTTTAATATTTTTAACACTAAAATTTTGTAGTTTTTGTGACAGGCTTTTAATCAATTTTCAACAACCCCATAATCATTTGACCCTATGTCCCAACGTAAAGAAACAGACTTTCCAACAGCCGTTGAATCATGGGGGTGGAAGTTCCATCATGTAGGAATTCCCACTCTTGAACATAAAGACGGAGAAAGGTATTTACCTCACTTAAAATTTTCGGTTTCAGGCTTTCAAACCAGCCCTTTTGGGGTGGAGTGGATGCGGTTTGACAAGGAATGCGAATTACCTGAGCTGGTTCAAAAAGTTCCGCACATTGCTTTTGTAGTAAATGATTTGGACCACGAACTCCGAGTGATAAATTGTAACATACTTGTAAAACCCAATGCTCCTATGAAAGGCATACGTGTGGCTATAATCGAATATCAGGGCAGCCCGATTGAGTTGATTGAAATGGGTGATTAAGGTTTTACTACTTTGGGTTTCTTTTAATAATATATTAAATAGACTTTCCAATCTAATGGATTGCCTAATTTTGTAAAAAATCAAAGGCTTGACCATCACCTTTCTTGGCACCGGCACTTCTCAAGGCATCCCAGTGATAGGCAGTACCCATCCTGTGTGTATGTCTGAGGATAAGCGCGACAAACGTTTGCGTTCCTCTGTTTTGTTGTCTTGGGACGGTGCGCACTATGTCATCGATTGTGGACCGGATTTTAGGCAACAGATGCTTCAAGTGGGCTGTAATCAAATAGATGGGATTTTGTTTACCCATGAACATGCAGATCACACAGCAGGCCTCGATGATATCAGACCCTACTTTTTTAGACAGGGGGATATTCCCATTTATGCACTACCCAGAGTACTCGAAAACCTCACCAAGCGGTTTGACTACATTATGAGTGCTGAAAACAAATATCCGGGCGCTCCTTCTGTACAGGCACATGCTTTACATCCGGAAACGCCTTTTAAACTTCACAATAAAGTAGTGGTTCCGATTGTGGGGCTACACAACCGCATCGAAGTGTTGGGGTATCGTATTGATAACTTTGCCTATTTGACCGATATCAAAACCATTGCAGAAAGTGAAATTGCCAAACTCCACGGATTGGAGGTCTTGGTGCTGAATGCCCTTCGCGAAGCGCCCCATCATTCACATCTCAATCTGGAAGAAGCCATCGAGTTAAGTCAAAGAATAAGCGCCAAAAAGACCTATTTTACCCATATCAGCCACTTATTGGGTTTTCACGTAGAAGTTGAAAAAAAACTCCCCAATAACGTACATTTGGCCTATGATTTTTTAAACATATCCCTTCCATGACACGAAAAATTTTTCAATACCTTTTTTTCTTTGCCCTTCTTATAGCGCTTTTCTTTTATGTCAATGCCCGCAATCAAAGCAATTTTTATAGTGATAAATTAGAGCGTTTGGTAAACAAAGCCGAACTCTTAACCGATTCAATAGCCCAACTCACTATCAACCATCAAAGCAAGGCCTATTTTTCTTTGGAAGGAAATCACGATGCACAATCCCACCACCAGGGGCTATCTTACGATTTTGTTGAGGGCATCATTGAAGACGAGATATTATCTCTTAATGAAAAATCGGGTGGCAATCCATTGCTAAAACCCTTGGGCAAAGATTTTATCATCAACAAAATTCAAGTGGTCAACCACCGATGGGTCTTGGCCGATTGTACGGATGGAGATCGTTGGGGCGATGTGCTGATGACTTATGATATTGACCCCAAAAACAAAGTGACACTCAAGCTGATAGACCACATATTTTACCCTTGATGGGCGCGTAGTTGTTCATGCCACTTGATCAAATCTTGAAAGCCTTTCTGTCCTAGTGTATGCCCCACAGGCTCATAAGAAACTTTTGGTTTGATACCGTTTTCTTCTAACAATCCAACGGATCGTTTGCCCCAATCAAAGGGAACCACTTCGTCCAAAGTGCCATGGGCAACAAAAACATGAGGTAAAGTAGAATTGGGTTGAAGTTCTGTGATGTTTTCATTCAAATAACCACTCAATACCGCAATACTGGCAAATTTATTAGGGAAAGACAAGCCCAAAGCATAGCTCAAAATACCTCCTTGGCTAAAGCCTAATAAGTGAATTTGTGTTTTATCATATGGGTGCTCATCATTGAGTTCATCTAAAAAACGACGTATGTGTTTTATAGATGCTTTGGCTTGGTTGTCATCCGACCATTTGCCTTGCTCTTGGTCAAAATGAATGGCATACCAAGCATGTCCCATGGGCTGAAGCGAATAGGGCGCACGTACAGAAACCACCAAAAAATCTTCGTGAAGATACTCAGCAATGGAAAAAAGATCGTGTTCGTTGCTACCATATCCATGCATTAGCAACAACAATGGAGGAGGGGTTGTTTTTTGCTTTTTTGGGGGACGGAAATTATATTCGAGGCTGGCCAAAGAGTTAGTCTTGGTTGAGATGCAAATTATTTTGAGCAATCACACCAAAGACGGTGCCAGAAAATTGCATGCCTAAGTAGGCGCTGTTCTTGGAGGTGGAAAGAATGGTGCTTTTTTCGTGTGTATGGGTACCGTCGGGTGAAAACAAGGTTATGTCTGCTATAGAGCCTTCTTCGATGGGGTTTTCGGGTACGCCGAACCGATTTTTGCCTCGATTGAGCAAGTCTATACTTTGTTCAAGTCCAAAAATGCCATGCAAAGCACCAAAGGCAGTCTCTAATCCGATGCTTCCATAAGAGGCATGTTCTAGCTCCATTTTTTTATGCTCTATATCCATAGGTTGGTGGTCTGAAGTAACCATGTCAACAACCCCGTCTTTAAGCCCTTTGATCAAAGCCTTCTGATCACTCTTTGTACGAAGGGGCGGCATGAGCTTGTATCTTGTATCAAAGCCGGTCAGCGCCTCGTCTGTGAGTACAAGATTGTGTATGGCAACACTACAACTCACGTCCAGTCCTTGTTTTTTGGCTTGTTTGATCAACTCAACCGAGGCTGCGGTTGAAATGGTCGGGATGTGTAGTTTTCCACCTGAGTAAGCCAACAAAGCCAAGTCTCTTCGAACGCGTAGTTCTTCTGCCAAACTGGGAATGCCAGACAGTCCCAATGAGGTACTCACTTTTCCTTCGTGCATCACTCCGTCTCTGCACAATTGGCTGTCGATAGGGAAAGACTCTACTAAGGCGTCAAAGCCTTGTGCATATTGAAGTGCCAACAACAACAGATGTACATTGTCTACAGGTTGTTTGTGGTTGCTAAAAGCAACGGCTCCAGCTAGATGCAAATCATTCAATTCAGCCAATTTTTCTAGGTCACCCTCCGACGAAAGACCTGCCTTGGGATACAATGTTGTTACGGCGTCAGCGGATTTTCGAAGTAAAAAGGAAATATCTGCTTTGCTTGTAGGTGTGGGGTGGGTGTTGGTATTGTAGGCGATGTGGGCAAAACC
Organism: Flavobacteriaceae bacterium; assembly: GCA_964229545.1. GTDB lineage: Bacteria > Bacteroidota > Bacteroidia > Flavobacteriales > Flavobacteriaceae > UBA724. The sequence continues at coordinate 14,597 of CAXRDP010000036.1, forward strand.
ACAGGATTGCGCCACCTTTAGTCCGTGTATTAAGGTTTCCCGTTCCTCATAGCCGGGCTCACCAAAAGACACACTGCTGTCAAACCACCCTTGGGAAACATGTAAATTTTGCCGTTGAATGATATGAGCCTTCGGGGCGGATATGTTTTTAGCAATTTTTTGAATCTTGCCTTTATCAATAAGAATATCTATTGTGTTGCTATGAAAGCTGCTTTTGGGGTCGATAATTTTTGCGGCTTTGAGTAGTATGGTCATACAAAAATTACGATATAAGATCGCACAAAGATAGAAATACTATTACAAATCGATTTAAAACTTTTCAAACACCCCCAATCCAAACAAAGCATAGTCGTATTTGACAGGGTCTTGTGGGTCTAGTTTTCGAAGGTTGTTGTCCAATTCCATCAAAGCTTTAAGATCGTTTTGTTTGCGATGAAGCAGTCCCAATTTACGTGCCACATTTCCACTGTGTACATCCAATGGACAGGAAAGTTTGGAGGGACTGATGTTTTTCCAAATCCCAAAATCTACACCGTTGGGGTCTTTGCGTACCATCCAACGCAGAAACATATGCAGCCTTTTGGCGGCAGAACCTTTTTGTGGGTTAGAAACATGTTTGGATGTGCGTTGGGGGTAGGGGATATCGAAAAATACTTTTCTAAAGCGGCTGATTGCATTGTGAAGGTGTTCTTCATCGTTTTTTGGCAAAAAAAGTGTCTCCATGCTTTCGTTTCTGGAATAGATGTTTTTTAACGCGCGGACAAAAAACAGGGCGTCAACATCATTAAATGTACGATGTACAAAACCACTCAGGGCTTTGAGGTCGTCGCTAGAGGCGTGCATGACAAAGTCGTAGGGCGCATTGCCCATTCTTTCCATTAAGTTTTGTGCATTTTTGATGATGCTAGCCCGATTGCCCCATGCTATGGTTGCCGCGAAAAAGGCTGCAATTTCGATGTCTTGTTTGTGTGTAAACTGTTTGGGTACTTGAATCGGATCGGATACAACAAACCGAGGGTTGTTGTATTGTTCCACTTTTTGGTTTAGGAAATCTCGAAGTTCAGAAGCGTTTATACCCATCGTCCATCCACCAAACTGAGGGTTCTATCGCTTATGGCAGCCAAATCCTTGTTGTGAGTTACCAGTACGATGGTCTGGTCAAAATTTTCACGTACATCCAGTAGCAGTTGATGAAGTTGTTTGGCAGTTTTGCTGTCCAAATTGCCACTAGGTTCATCGGCCAAAAGTACTGAAGGTTTGTTTATCAAAGCACGTGCGACGGCCACCCGTTGTTGTTCTCCTCCGGATAACATATTGGGCTTGTGGTGCACTCTTTTGGCCAGTCCCAAATGGTCTAAAAGTGCAAGCGCTTGATTTTCCGCTTCCGACTTAGGTGTTTTTTTTATCAATGCGGGAATACAAACATTTTCTAAAGCAGAAAACTCAGGTAGCAATTGGTGTGATTGAAACACAAAACCCAACTGTTCGTTTCGAAATTTCGCCAACGCATCTCCTTTGAGGTCTAACACATTGGTGTTGTTGATTTGTACTTGGCTCTCATCGTGGGGGTTGGGTTTGTCCAAAGTGCCAAGTATGTTGAGTAGGGTCGTTTTTCCTGCGCCAGATGGACCAGTGATGGCAACAATCTCATTTTTTTGGATGGTCAAGTGTATGTCGGACAAAACCTGTACTTCTCCATATGATTTGTGTAAACTGCGCGCTTCAATCATGCAGGTAAAAATACAAATTTACCGAGCGATAGATACTTTTAGGATTATTAATTTATGTTGACAACAGTGACATTAAATAATTTTGTTTAAATTTGAATAAACAATTGTTAAACAAAATTGGAAAAACGTGCAACATTTGCTGGAGGCTGTTTTTGGTGTACCGAAACATTGTTCCGTCGCCTAAAGGGTGTCTTGGAAGTGGTTCCAGGCTATTCTGGGGGCCACATTAAAAATCCTGCCTATAGGGAAGTTTGTACAGGTCGTACTGGGCATGCTGAGTGTGTGTCTATCCTTTTTGACGATGCTGTTGTTTCTTACGAAACCCTTTTGGAGGTCTTTATGGACACACATGATCCCACGACCCTAAACCGCCAAGGAGAGGATGTTGGTACCCAATACCGTTCTGCTATTTTTTATCATGATGATAAGCAGAAAGCGATGGCTGAACAGGCTCTATTAGTGGCAGAATCCAAATTGGAAACACCTGTGGTAACTGAAGTAGTGGCTTTTGATGTGTTTTATCCTGCTGAAGTTGACCACCACGACTATTACAACCAAAACCAATCGCAACCCTATTGTGCGTATGTGATTACGCCCAAAGTGAAAAAATTATTAAAAGAATACAAGAACTATTTAAAAGAAGAAATATGACATTTGAATCTATCGACACCTATGACATCAGCATCACCAATGCCATTAAGTCTCACTACAAAGACATTATTCACAATATTGGCGAAAACCAAAACCGTGAGGGGTTGATTGACACGCCCAAGCGCGCTGCCAAAGCCATGCAGTTTCTCACCCAAGGATATGACATGGACCCTGCAGCCATCCTAAAGGGAGCCATGTTTGCTGAGTCCTACAACGAAATGGTGTTGGTCAAGGATATTGAACTGTATTCTTTGTGTGAACATCATATGTTGCCGTTTTTTGGCAAGGCCCATGTGGCCTATATCCCAGACGGCCATATCGTAGGTTTGAGTAAAATTCCACGTGTGGTGGATGTGTTTGCCCGTCGTTTGCAAGTGCAAGAACGTCTTACAGAGCAAATCTTGGACTGCATCAATACCACGCTAGAGCCCAAAGGGGTGGCGGTGGTTATTGAAGCGGCGCACATGTGTATGATGATGCGTGGGGTACAAAAACAAAACTCGCTTACAACCACTTCCGGTTTTCGAGGTGCTTTTGAACAGATGGAAACCCGCAATGAGTTTCTGAAGCTCATTGATTCAAAACTTAAGTAAAAAAAGGGGGCAGAGCCCCTTTTTTTTAGAAGGATTTATGAATCCCTACAACTATATTTCTACCCATATTTCCTTTGGCTTCAGACTTGAGCCTGGAAAGATGAGAAATATAATCTTTGTTAGTGATGTTGGTCACAAGCAAGCGTACTTTCCATGGGTTTTCACTTTGGCTATTTAAAGAAAAATTCACTCCGGCGTCAAGCAAAGTGTAGCCGCCGGTTCGGGTTTCAAACTGTGATACATTTTCCTGATCCAATGTAGCTGTGACACGGAAAAATGCATGCATATGGGAATCAAAATTCCAAGACATTTCATTTTCCCATTGGGGCGCTGGCTGTAGCGGGAGATCGTCTCCGTTGTCCAATTCGCCTTGCAGCCACTCAAAAGAGGATTTTAAGTGAAACTTCTCTGTCGGATGATAATGTAACATCAACTCTGTTCCCACCATGGTGGCATCTGCTTGTTGGTATTCATATACTTGTGCACCCTCTTCCTCTTCTCCTGTGGGTTCCAAAAAGATGTAGTCATTGAGTCTGCCATAGAAAAAGCCATCGATTTCAAAAGAAAACTTCTCTGAATCGTAGTGTAGTCCTGCATCTAGCTGTATTCCCTTTTCCGAATTTAGGTTCTTGTTTCCACGCTCAAATCGGTTGGTGCCGTGGTGGATGCCATTGGAAGTTAGCTCCGAGAGGTTGGGCGCACGAAATCCGGATGCGACATTGAGCTTGAGTGCTGTTTTGGGGCTGACCATATAGTTGGCACCCAAAGATAGGTTTACACTGTTAAAACTTCTAGACACCGGATCCACAGTTTCAGGCGCTTCTCCTTCATGTTGAACCGTGTATCCTTGGCTGTCAATCGATCTGTGGTCATAACGAACACCCAATTGAATATCCAGTTTTTCTTTGTGTAGGTGTCCCAACCAGTACAGACCCACATCGGTCATGTCAGCATCTGGAATCAACAACTCAAAACCGTTGTTTTCGTTGTTTTGAAAAAGTCCCTGAAGCCCAACGACTTGCTCAAAATCACCTTCAGTGTGTAGGGTGTTTCTGATGTCATAGGTCCAAGTTCCCAGTTTCATAGCCAGCGCAGGACCTTCGTCCTCGTGTTCTTCTTCTTCTTCTTCTTCTTCTTCTTCTTCTTCGTCATGTCCATGTTCTTCCTCAAATTCATTCCGGTCGTTGAGGCTATATCCAAGCGTGGTTTCCCAAAAACCCAGCCCTGACCAAAAATCCTGACTTAAGCTTATGCTGTGGTGGTCAATTTCTTGATTGGGCAGCATGAGTCGTTTGCTCAAAGTCTCAAAACCAAATTCTTCGGGTATCCCAGGCAATTGTCTGTTGAGGCTGTATCGTAATGCTGCCACATATTTGTTGGCTCCATACCGAATTCCTGTATTAAAAGAGGTGCTTCTAAACCGTGTGTTGGTGATGCGTTCTCCACTTCCGGACTCATAATCGGAATGGTTTTCCACGCCAAGGCGTGCCAAAAACCCCCATTTTTCGCCCGAAAAAGCATGGCCTGCCTGTGCCGCATAGCCTACCGTATTGGTGTGGTAGGTGACTTCTGCGTCTGTTCGGGATTGTCCAGCATACGCAAAGCGTTCAGGGCTGAGATATACCACACCACCCAAGGCATCGGAGCCGTAGAGTAGGGATGCCGGTCCTCTGATGACTTCTACACCAGAAATGCCACTGTAGGAAACCCCAAGACCGTGTTCATCACCAAACTGTTGGTTTTCCAAGCGTGCATTCTGGTGATAAACCACAATGCGGTTGCCACTCAGGCCACGTATGGTGGGTTTGCCTATGCTATTGCCGGTAGATATAGTTCGAACTCCAGAAAATCGCTCTAAAGCCTGGCTCAAAGTGGCTGCGCCACTTTGCTGTAGGTCTTGAACGTTTATACGCTCAATAGGGGTAATATTTCTGCTTTCCAATTGGTGGAAGGGTGCAGATACAATAACCTCGTCGATTTCCAATAAACTTCTGGACATTTCGATTCGCAAGCTTTTGCTTTGGGTTTCAAAGGAGGTTGTAGCATAACCCACCAAGGATACATAAAGTTCTTCTGTGGCGGGTCCTATGGTGATGGAGAATTGGCCCGATGCGTTAGTATAGGTTCCGACCAAAGCTCTGGCATCGTAGATATGAGCGTTTTCTAATGGGTTTTGGGTGTCTTTGTCAATGATGACACCAGTGATATTTTGTTGGCTCCATAAGGTCATTGACCCAAGGAGTATTAGGATTAAATGATTAAATTTCATGTTAAATAATTAAGTGATACTAAAGAAATAAACTGTGGAATTACACACAGCTAGGGGGCGCTCTTAACTGAAAAGAGTACCTGAATGTATCACTTTTTGAGGTGATGGCTGTAAAGCCATCGTTTGAATCAACGCCTGGTGCTATGAAGACAAATTCAGTCTCCGCGTGTGTGTCAGCGTGGCTAAAATGAAAAAGCAAATAGTCACATGAAGGAATGGATTCTTCAAAACGACTTTCATCACTGTGGTTGTGTTCGTGTTCACAAACAAACTCATGAAAAACCTTAGCTGCGGAGGGAAAAAAGAGTGCCCCCGTTAGCAAATATGCCAGAAAAAGTCGCATTAGTTTATTCATGGTCATTGAAAAAGAATCCGAAACCCATGCGGGACAACATCTTCTTTTCAAAGTTCCAAAAAAACTTGAATTGACCAAAAATAAATCCAAAAAAGAGTAGGAGTACTTGGTAAATGGGGAAGATGAGTAGAATTCGAACCGGCCAGTAAATCCATGAGGCGGTATTCTCTAAGTTCATGCCTAAAAAAACAGTGACAGGTTCGGCAAGCTTCGCCGAAAAACTTCCTGTCAAAGCAAAAACAATAAGAATGATGATCAAGTGAAAGTTGGAACTTATGCCCCAACGGGCCTTTAGCTTTTTCATCAGCCTAAAATCGCATGAATCTGATCGGCGAGTTCGGTACCGATGCGGTCTTGTGCTTCTTGGGTGGCCGCACCAATATGTGGTGTCAATGATATTTTGGGATGCATCAGGAGTTTCATGGCTGGATTGGGCTCGTTGTCAAAGGTGTCCAATCCTGCAAAGCTCAATTTGCCGCTGTCCAAGGCATCGATAAGGGCTACCTCATCTACCACACCCCCACGGGCGGCGTTGACAAGTCCGGCACCCTCTTTCATCATGTCCAGCTCTGCTTTGCCGATGACAGGTTTCTCTTGTGCGGGTACGTGCAATGAGATAAAATCGGATTGAGAAAGTACATCCTCCATAGAAGAAATGTCAATGGAAACATACACAGAAGCTCCGTTGAACAACTTGACTTCCACATCGGCTTTGTCAATAAATTTATCATATGCCAATACATTCATACCGACACCCAAAGCGATTTTGGCTGTTTCTTGGCCAATTCGCCCAAAACCGATCACACCCAAAGTCTTTCCTCTAAGTTCAATACCTCCAGCATAGTTCTTTTTAAGGACCTTGAATTTGGTCTCCCCTTCCAAAGGCATATTTCGATTGGCATCATGCAAAAAACGGACACACCCATACAAGTGCGCAAAAACAAGTTCGGCTACTGACGCTGACGAAGCCGCAGGCGTATTGATAACGCTCAGTCCTTTACTACGGGCATAGTCCACGTCTATATTGTCCATGCCAACACCCCCGCGCCCTATGACTTTTAACCCAGGGCAGGCATCTATAAGATCTTTGCGAACCGTAGTGGCACTGCGTACCAACAATACAGTCACAGATTCATTATTGATGAAATTTACCAGTTGTTCTTGTGCTACGTTGGTGGTCAATACTTCATACCCATAGGCTTCTAAAGCTTCTACGCCCGAGCTTGAAATACCGTCATTTGCTAATACTTTCATATTTTCTTTTTAAGCTGTTCTTTCTAATTCTTTCATCACATCTACCAACACCTGAACCGATTCGAGTGGCAGCGCATTGTACATGGAGGCGCGATAGCCCCCTACAGATCGGTGTCCGTTAATGCCACTAAGACCGGCGTCTGCGCTCATGGCGTTGAATTTGTCCTTCAAGGCCGGTTCTTCAAGTGTGAAAGTCGCATTCATGGCACTTCGGTCTTCCACAGCAGCAAAACCTTTGAAAAGCGGATTGCGATCGATTTCGGCATACATAAGCGCCGCTTTGGCCTCGTTTCTTTTTTCAATTTCTGCGATGCCACCCAAGTCTTTCAGCCACTGTAGGGTCAGCATAGAGGTGTAGACAGCAAACACAGGAGGTGTGTTGAACATGCTGTCTTTTGAAGCATGGACGGCATAGTCTAACATCGAAGGAATCTTATGAGTTACATTGCCCAAGACAGACTCTTTAACAACCACCAAAGTGGTCCCAGCAGGGCCCATGTTTTTTTGTGCGCCCGCATAGATGATGCCAAACTTAGAAAAATCGAGTTGGCGAGAGAAGATATCCGAACTGGAATCGCTGACCAAAACCGTATCTGTATCAGGGATTTCTTTTATCTGGGTTCCAAAAATGGTATTGTTGGTGGTGATGTGTAAATAATCAGCATCGCTAGGCACCGAAAAACCTTTGGGAATATAATTGAAGTTGGCATCCGCTGAAGAAGCTACTTCGACCACCTCGCCAATAAGCTTGGCTTCTTTCATGGCCTTAGATGCCCATGTTCCTGTGTTTAGGTAGGCACCTTTGTTTTCTAACAAATTGTAAGCGGTAGCAAGAAACTGAGTGCTAGCGCCACCTTGAAGGAACAAAGCTTTGTAACCTTTGCCTTCAAGCCCCAACAACTCCAAAGCCAATTGGCAGGCACGGTCCATGATGTCAATAAAGGCAGGACTGCGGTGAGAGATTTCTATCAAAGACAAACCAGAATTGTCCAATTCTTGAACAGCCGCAGCCGCTTGCTGCATGACCGTATCGGGAAGGATACATGGGCCGGCGCTAAAGTTGTGTTTTTTCATCACGCAAAATTTCTTGCAAAGAAACAAAATCGAGATAGGACAAGACTCAAGAAAAAATAAATTTTTCGTTAATTTTTTAACAAAAACGAAAGGGTGTCCACACCATCGGCATAATCGTTGAGTTTGGGGAATTGCGCGCTTCCAAAAGGCACGGTCGTGATATTGTCAATATTCCCTACAACACATTGTATGTTTGGGGACATTTCAGACACATAGTCCTCTGCTTGGTCGATACTTTCGTAATAATTAAAATAAAGGCAACCCACCGGAGAGGCCAGTCGCGTATCTTGCTTGACCAACAAAAAACCGTTGTCCAGCATATTCGCTTCTCCCATCAAGAAAATGGCCCTGTTGTAGTCGTAATTATTGGCATAGGCATGGTGGTTGATGCAGTCTTTGGCTTCGTACAAAGCATTGAATAAGGGATCAAAGTCATAGTCTTTGGGTACCAAAATTTTAGACACACTTCTGCACCCCAACCCAAAATAGAGGGTGATGTCTTGCGCCAACCCCTTTAGGTCTTCCTCGGTTTCTGTGCCTGTGAGAACCGCCAAACTAGAGCGGTTTTTGCGTACAATATGAGGTTTGTCTCTGAAATAGTACTCAAAATAGCGGCCGCTGTTGTTGCTTCCTGTCGCGATGACTTTGTCATAGCCTTTCAGTTGATTCTCACAAAAGGTTACTTTGCCTTTCCACTCAGGGTGGTGTTTTGTTATCCTATCCACCAATACGGGAATTAAAAAGGCATCCTTGGAGGACAATTTGATCGCGGCTTTATGCCCGCTTATCAGCACACAAAGCAAGTCGTGAAACCCTACCAAAGGCAAGTTGCCCGCCATGACAATACCCACAGTGCTGTCGGGATCCTTTTCAAACGAATAATTTGATAACCATTCCTCCAAAGCTTCTGGCTGTAACAAATCGCCCCACGCACCCAAAGCAATCAACGTATTTGTCGGGGTAAACCACGCATTGTGGGTATGTGACTTGTCAACCGCGTTTTGAAGGTCTTGAAATTCGCTTTTATCTGTTGTGTTGGGGTCAACAAAGGAGCGTAAATCGCGCCCCAGTTGGGACAGACCATGAATCATAGGTTGAATTCTTTCAGATGACTTGTGTGAAACCACGTTTGCGCTTACTTTTGCAAAGTTAAAAAAATAAAGGATGGCCATCATCATCACAGACGAGTGTATCAACTGCGGGGCTTGCGAGCCTGAATGCCCAAACACAGCCATCTATGAAGGGGCATTTGACTGGTCGTATGCCGAAGGCACCCAGTTGTCTGGCGACGTGGTATTGCCTAACGGCAAAGCTGTCAACGCAGACGAAGTCCAAGAACCCATCTCAGATGAGATTTACTACATCGTTCCTGACAAGTGTACGGAGTGTAAAGGATTCCACGATGAACCACAATGTGCGGCTGTTTGCCCTGTGGACTGCTGTGTGCCCGATGAGGACCATGTGGAGACCGAAGAGGTTTTGTTAGGCAAACAACGCTTTATGCACCCTGATGCTTAAGCCATGAAAGCAGGTATTGTAGGCCTACCCAACGTAGGCAAATCCACCTTATTCAACTGCCTTTCCAACGCCAAGGCCCAAAGTGCCAATTTCCCTTTTTGTACCATAGAACCCAATATCGGGGTGGTCAATGTGCCCGATGCACGACTAGAAAGATTGGAGCAGTTGGTAGCGCCCGAACGGGTGGTGCCCGCCACGGTGGAAATTGTAGACATCGCCGGTTTGGTCAAAGGTGCGAGCAAAGGCGAGGGCTTGGGCAATCAATTTCTGAGCAACATCCGCGAGACAGATGCCATACTGCATGTGTTGCGTTGTTTTGACAATGACAACATTGTGCATGTCGACGGCTCTGTGGATCCGATTCGTGACAAAGAAACCATCGATCTAGAACTCCAACTTAAAGACTTGGAGTCTGTCGAAAAGCGTTTGGAAAAAGTCAGTCGGGCGGCACGAACGGGCGACAAAGAAGCCGCCAAAGAACAAGCCGTTCTACAACAACTCAAAACCGCTTTGGAATCGGCACAATCGGTGCGATCCATTGCCTTGTCGGACGATGACCGTTTGGCCTATGTGCGTCCCTTACAGCTTATCACAGACAAGCCGGTGTTGTATGTCTGCAATGTCGAGGAGTCTGCTGCGGTTTCTGGAAATGCCTATGTAGACAAGGTGCGCCAAGTGGCCCAAGCCGAACAGGCACAAATTCTTGTGCTGGCGGTCTCTACTGAAGCCGATATCAACGAACTGGACAGCTACGAAGAGAGACAACTGTTTTTGGAAGACATCGGACTGGAAGAACCCGGTGCGGCCAAGCTGATCCGTGCAGCCTATGATTTGCTCAACCTTCAGACCTACTTTACGGCAGGTAAAAAAGAAGTGCGCGCTTGGACCATCCGTAAAGGTGCCACCGCACCCCAAGCGGCAGGTGTGATACATACCGATTTCGAAAAAGGCTTTATCAGGGCAGAAGTGATTGCCTATGCCGACTATGACCAGTATGAGTCTGAAGCCAAGGTCAAAGAAGCGGGAAAGATGCGTGTTGAGGGCAAAGACTATACCGTCCATGACGGTGATGTGATGCACTTCCGCTTTAATGTCTAAAAAACCCTTAGAACAGGGTCAGCAGAAACTTTATCAAATCTGTGGTGGTCACGATGCCCACCAGTTCGTCCTCATCCATCACGGGCAGTGCATGAAACTCATTTTCTGACAACAAAAGCGCTGCGTCATATACGGTGTCTTTGTGTTGGATGGTCAACACATCTTTGGTCATGACTTGCTCTATGGTCAGCACATCATACATCAGGGTGGTCAGCTTGTTGCCGTCTATGGTGTTGACAAAGCTGATTTTTTCCAAATCGGTCTTGCTCAACATCCCTACAATCTCTTTGCCCGACATCACCGGCACATGACGGATGGGCCTGTCTCTGATGAGTTTGGCCACCTGTTGGAGGCTTTGGTTTTTGTGTACACGAATGACCCTTTTGGTCATGATTTTGGAAATGGGGACACGTTTTTTCATGGGGCAGTACAATTTGGGGTTTGCTCTTTAAAGATACGGATTTTTACTCTGCCATAAGCGCATATATCGTTTGGTTATGCGGCGCTTCAAACATGACCGTATGGCCTCCGTTCTCGATGGTAACAATTTCCACGCCTTTGGTGATTAAAAAATTGAGCTCTGCCTGTGTCATACGCCCAACCGCCGTATCGTCTTGGGCATATACATAGACCACATTGGACAGATCTACGTCGTTGAGTCTTTGGGTGTAGTGCGGTTCGGCGATGGCACCCAACAACAGCAGTTCCACCACATGCCCGTTGTTTTCGGGTTGCATGCTCGGATGTACGGTAGGGGTTGTAAAATCGGGATAATGGTAAAAGGTACCGTCGATTAGGCCCTCATAGGTGGTGGCTTCGATGTCGAGGCGTCCGGCCATGATGACAAACAAGTCGGCAGCGGCACTGCCTTTGTCAGCCAAATATTTGGTGGTGACATAGGCACCATATGAGTGCCCGATCACAACCACCCTTTTGTCCATAGCGGTAAAGTGGCTGATCACCCGATCGAGAATTTCTGTATTCACCTCTGTTTCTGCTTGGGCGTTTTCCAAACTCAGGTCTGCGCTGTGCAAGTTGTTGTTGTAGGTAAGCACCTGATGGATATACACATTGAGTTGGTCGCTGTAGTTGGGAAAGGCTTGTAGGTCTTGCTGTGACAGGCTGGCTGAGGGACCGCCTTGCTCATAAATCCAAACCGTATCGGCATCGGGATTTCCGTCTGTGACAAACAAGTCCGTGACCTCGGCAGACAATAGGGTAGGCTGGTAGGGTGGTTCTGGGGGTGGGTCTGTGGTGGTGCCGCTGTCTTCACTACAAGACCACAGCAAAAAAGCGATAAAGAGATAGCTATAAAAAACAGGTTTAAAACGCAAGGTTTTCATGGGGTAGGATTTGGGGGGTTTCTACCCTACAAGTTACATAATTTTTGGGAAAGGGGGGTGGTAAAAAATGTAGTGAATTTTTAGATAGGTTTTTAGAAAAAATACGGGGACTTTTTACCTACACAACAAAGCCATGGCGGCGGCGGTTTGGTGTTGGTCTATCAGCTTGGCGGCAAGTTGGTGTTGGGCCAGGGGGGTGGCGGGGATGGCCATGCCCAAGTCGTCAAAGGCTGTTGCCAAAGGGTAGCGTTCCAGTTTGCCCAGTTGGGCCAGTTGTTCGCCCGTCAATACAGGGCTTTCTTGTATGTGTTTGGGTAGTCCGTGTACGCCCAGCACCGTACGTGGCAGTTTGTCCATCTCAAAGCGTGCGCTGGGTTCTAAATAGGTGTCCCCGCCCATACGCGCCAAGGGATGGAAGTTGTTGTGCAAAAAACGGCCGTCTGCATCCATCAAATCGGCTTCTATATGCATACAAACCACCTCACAGATCACCAAATTGCCAGCACCGCCTTGCTTGCCCAAACTGACAACGTCATTGACCTTGCATTCCAAAGCCACTTGGGCTTCGGCCACATAGGGTGGGCGCACCTGCCTACTGGGATGTGTAGTGAGTCCGGCGGCCTCAAACTCGTTTGTGGTCGGGGGAAAATCAAAACTCGTCAGTGTCATACGTTCCAACAGGCTTTTGTCTACCAAATTCACCACCACCTCGGGTACCGCACGCACATTTCGTAAAGTGTCTTTTTCGGTATTGTCACGCACCCGTCGGGAGGGTGAAAAAATCAGTATGGGCGGGTTGGAACTAAAAATATTAAAAAAGCTAAACGGGCTGAGGTTGGGCTTTCCATCTTTATCTACTGTAGACACAAAAGCAATGGGTCGGGGTGCTACCATACCCAACAGCATGGTGTGCAATGCCTCGGTAGGGATTTGCTGGGTCTCTATGTGTTTGTGGGTGCTCATAGGGGCGGTAGTATTTGGGTTTCTACCAATCCAAATCCCACGCTAAGGTCTTTGTGGGTGGCTTTGGCACGCATGCGAATGGTGTCGTAATCTTCCAAAAAAGTGCGTTTCTCTCCAGTGGCCAATTGTAGGGGCTGACTCCCTGCCCATGACAATTCTAGCATAGAGCCATAGCTGTCGGGTGTGGGGCCGCTGATGGTACCAGAGGCCATCAAATCGCCCACCCGCAACGGGCAGCCGTTGGAGCTGTGGTGACAGAGTTGTTGGACCATGTTCCAATACAAGTATTTGGTATTGGATCGGCAGACGATATTTTCTTGTTGGTCTTTGGGCGCCAGTCCAACCTCTAGGGCAATGTCATAGTTTTGCGCGCCCACGGTCTGCAAATAGGGCAGGGGTTTGGGGTCTTGTGTGGGGCCTTCTACACGGAAGGGCGCCAAGGCTTCGGTGGTGACCACCCAAGGCGAAACAGAAGA
>CAXRDP010000037.1:0-73355 GCA_964229545.1 Flavobacteriaceae bacterium
GAAGGTGAAAAATATTTCCCTTTGATCAAAGTGTCTCTGATCAACGGCCTGACGCCCGACGTGGTTCGTGACCGTGTCTCTTTTGAGCACCTCACTCCCTTGTTCCCAAATGAAAAATTCAATATTGCCGAAAAACAAAGCACCATATCTACCAGAATTATGGATTTGTTTTCACCTATCGGTAAAGGACAAAGGGGTATGATCGTATCACAGCCCAAGACAGGGAAAACCATGCTGCTCAAAGACGTGGCCAATGCCATTGCAGCCAATCATCCTGAGGTGTATCAAATCATATTGCTTATCGATGAGCGACCTGAAGAGGTGACTGACATGCAGCGAAATGTAAAAGGAGAAGTTGTCGCTTCTACTTTTGATGAGCCTGCAGACCGCCATGTGAAGGTTGCTAATATCGTCTTGGAAAAAGCCAAAAGACTGGTAGAGTGCGGACACGATGTGGTCATTTTGTTAGACTCCATCACTCGATTAGCACGTGCCTACAACACCGTGCAACCTGCCTCTGGAAAAATCCTCAGTGGAGGTGTAGACGCAAACGCTTTGCACAAACCCAAGCGCTTTTTTGGAGCAGCCCGTAACATCGAAAACGGAGGTTCTCTGTCCATTATCGCTACCGCTTTGACCGAAACAGGTTCAAAAATGGATGAGGTGATTTTTGAAGAGTTTAAAGGAACGGGTAATATGGAACTTCAGTTGGATCGACGCATCTCAAACCGACGTATTTTCCCTGCCATTGACTTGGTATCTTCTAGCACCCGTCGCGACGATATGCTCCTAGACGAGAACACCGTTCAACGTATGTGGATCATGCGTAAATACCTAGCCGACATGAACCCTGTGGAAGCCATGGAGTTTATCGAGGACCGTATCAAACGCACCCACAACAACGAAGAATTTTTGATTTCAATGAATAAGTAGAACTTATACATATATTAATAAAAAAGGCTCCCGATGGGAGCCTTTTTATTTGGATTACCCAAAGACTAGTTGTAAGGGATTACCTCCAGTATATGGGAGATTGCTTTTAGCCGGGCATAAAATTTTTTATTTGCATCAATGATCAACCATGGAGCAAGCTGGGTGTTGGTTGCTGCAAACATTCTTTGTTTGTAATCCGTATAATCATCCCATAAAGCTTGGGCTTTTTCATCGACAGGGGTCATTTTCCAACGCTTTAATGGATTGGTTTTTATGTCCTCAAACCTTTTAGCTTGCTCTTTTTTGCTTATGGAAAAGTACAATTTGATTAGGTAGGTGTCGGATTGGACAAGCATTCTTTCAAAATCATTGACTTGCGACATAAAAACCTCATACTCTTTTTGGGTGCAAAAATTATTGACCGGTTCCACGACCGCTCTGTTGTACCAACTTCTGTCAAAAAAAACAATTTCTCCGGGCTTGGGCAACTGGTTGGTGTATCGTTGGAAAAACCATTGTCTTCTTTCATCTGCAGTGGGTATGTTTAAAGCAACTGTCCTGAAGTGTCTGGGATTGATCCGCTCTGTAATTCTTCTTATGGCCCCGCCTTTGCCCGCCGCATCTCTTCCCTCAAAAAGAATAACCAATTTTTTATCGTTTTTAATCACCCAATTTTGAAGTTTTATAAACTCCTCCTGATGCTTTTTGAGTTCGACAATAAATTCTACTTCCTCAAGTATTTTGACAAGGTTCGTTTTTTTACTTTTGAGTAATGTATAGAGACCCGTTTTTGTGTTAATTAGCTCGAGCTCCTCTGCTGTAAGTTGGTTTGAGGCTATCATAAATAATTGGGGTTAAATATCTATTTGAATGGCGCTTCTGTGATATCTCATGATGATATTTGGGTCTGGCAACAGGGAAATATTTGATCCTCCCTTTCCCTTATAGTCAAATTGAGATAGTACATAGCGTATGCTTTCCAATCGTGCTTGTTTTTTGTTGTTTGCTTTTACAATAATCCAAGGGCTAAAATTGGTGTGGGTTTTGCTAAACATTTGCTCCTTATAATGGGTGTATTTGTCCCACAACTCCTGCCCTTTCATGTCTACGGGGCTAAATTTCCAACGTTTCAGCGGGTTGTTTAAACGAGAATCAAATCTTTTCTTTTGCTCTTCTTTGGAGGTGGAAAACCAGAATTTAATGACCCTCAGATTGTCTTCGTAGAGCAAATGTTCAAACTCGGGCACCTGAACCATAAATTTGTTGTACTGCTCTTTTGTACAAAATCCCATAACAGGCTCCACTACTGCCCGATTGTACCAACTTCTGTCAAAAAAAACCATTTCCCCTGGGTTGGGCAATGCCTTGATATATCGCCTAAAATACCACTGACCTTTTTCGACCTCTGTGGGCTTGGACAATGCCACCACTCTTGAGGTTCTGGGATTTAAGTGTTCTTTAAACCGCTTGATTGCGCCTCCTTTGCCTGCGGCGTCTCTGCCTTCAAAAATGATCGCCAGTCTCAATTTCTTTTCTGCAATCCATTTCTGTAGGTTTACCAATTCTGCTTGTAACTTCCTTAATTCGGCTTCGTATTTTATTCTCTCAAGAGTTTTAGCAATCGGAATGTTATGCTCATTTGCTATGGCTATCAATTCCTTTCTGGTCTGTGCCACAAGCAAGTGGTCTGATTTAAACTTCATAACGCTATGCTTGTGGTTATAAAAACTGTACTACAGCAACACACGTTTGAAAAGGACTAGGAATGGGTTGTAGGTTCGTCATTTTGAAAAGCTTTTTTGGGGTTTACGCTATCTAAAGATAACAAAAAAAGGCTTCCCAAGGGAAGCCTTTCAGTTTGTGTAGTTAAGTTATACTATAATGCCGCAGCATGCTTGGTCAACTTAGACTTTAAGTTGGCTGCTTTGTTGGCATGAATAATATTGCGTTTGGCCAATTTGTCGATTTTAGAAATCAACTCAGGCAAAGCTTTTTGTGCTTGCTTTTTGGTGGTTAGTTCTTGAAACTTACGGATGGCATTGCGCGTGGTCTTGTGTTGAAGACGGTTACGCAAACGCTTGGTTTCGTCAGAACGAATGTTTTTTAATGCAGACTTGTGATTAGCCATAATATATGTTTTGTAGCCCGTAGGGGAATCGAACCCCTCTTACCAGGATGAAAACCTGGCGTCCTAGCCGATAGACGAACGGGCCTAATAATGCGGTTGCAAATGTAAATGATTGATTAGAAACTTGCAATAGGTATAAAACAAAAATATCAATACGCTTTGGCAAACAATACACGCTGTGTGGAGGGTGCCCCGCTATAAATACAAACACCAGCTTCCTCAGGGTTGTTCATCGGTATGCATCGTATGGTTGCTTTGGTCTCTTGTTTGATTTTATTCTCAGTCTCAGATGTTCCGTCCCAGTGTGCTGACACAAATCCGCCTTTTTCCTCTATTACCTTTTTAAAATCCGCATAAGTATCCACTTCTGTGATGTGGCTGTCTCTAAACTGCAACGCACGATCAAATAGGTTTTGTTGTATTTCATCCAACAAACCAACGATATGTGCCGCCAAACCTTCTTGGACTACAAAAGCTTTGGTTAGGTTGTCCCTGCGTGCCAATTCCACAGTTCCCTTCTCAATGTCTTTGGGTCCCAATCCGATACGTAAGGGCACCCCTTTGAGTTCATACTCATTGAATTTAAAGCCCGGTTTATGAGTGTCTCGATCATCGAGATGCACCCTGATACCTGCCTCTTTTAGGGATTTAGTGAGTTCAGAGGCTGCGTCTAAAACACGGCTTCGCTCTTCTTCACCTCTGTAAATTGGGACTACAACCACCTGGTGCGGCGCTAGGTTGGGCGGAAGCACCAATCCTTGGTCGTCGCTATGTGTCATGATCAAAGCGCCCATCAAACGGGTAGAAACCCCCCATGAGGTCGCCCACACATAGTCCAAACCGCCTTCTTTATTGGCAAATTTTACGTCGAAAGCCTTGGCAAAATTCTGACCCAAAAAGTGGGAGGTGCCTGCCTGTAGTGCCTTGCCGTCTTGCATCAATGCTTCAATGCAGTAGGTCTCTACCGCTCCAGCAAAACGCTCACTTTCGGTTTTGGTGCCCTGGATTACGGGTATTCCCATAAAACCTTCGACAAAACGCGCATACACATCGTTCATAAGGGCGGCCTCATCCAACGCTTCTTGTTGGGTGGCATGGGCCGTATGTCCCTCTTGCCACAAAAACTCTGCGGTGCGCAAAAACAAGCGCGTACGCATTTCCCAACGTACCACATTGGCCCATTGGTTGAGCAATATGGGCAAATCTCTGTAGGACTGTATCCAGTTCTTGTATGTGTTCCATATGATGGCCTCACTCGTAGGGCGTACTATAAGTTCTTCCTCGAGTTTTGCTTTGGGGTCCACCCGCAACTTTCCAATATTGTCAGGATCATTCTCTAAGCGATAATGGGTCACTATGGCGCATTCTTTGGCAAAACCTTCAGCGTTTTTTTCTTCGGCCTCAAAAAGGCTTTTAGGAACAAACAAGGGGAAATAGGCATTGGAATGCCCCGTTTCTTTAAACATACGATCCAATTCGGCTTGCATACGCTCCCAAATCGCGTAGCCATAGGGTTTTATAACCATACAACCTCGCACAGCTGCATTTTCGGCCAAGTCAGCTTTGACGACCAATTCGTTGTACCACTTGGAGTAATCTTGACTTCGTTTTGTTAAATTATTCCCCATAAACTATTTTGGCATAAAATTTGGAAATGCTTTTTGTGTTAGGCAAAGCTAACTAAATTTACAGAGTTGAACACCAAAGCGATTGAAATGAAAACACAACCCACCTTCCGCCGATTGACAGCCATGTCCTTGATGTCTATGTCTCTTTTGTTTATGGGGTGTGGCTCATTTGAAACCGTTTCCTACTACAATGACGGCATTTATGGTGATGAAGCCATAGCTGTCCAACCTACAGAAAAAGCTAATGGGGCCTATTACAAAAAATATTTTGATGAAAAGGCTACAGAGTTAAACCAAAGTTCTGGGGATGTTTTGTTTACCGATCCCAATACCTACACTGATAACAGCCAAAACGTCCCAGAAGCTACCCAATACCAAACCTATGGCAATTGGGGTGAGCAGACCGATCAAATCAATATTACCATAAATGGGTATTACCCGTACCATTATGGTTACACACCCTACTACAATTATTACTACTGGGATGCACACTACCGTCCGTGGTGGCGACACCGCTACAGATCATGGTATGGATGGTCGTATCACTACTACCCAAGCTATTACTACGGATGGTATGGCCATTATAACCCATATTACGGATATTACCCCTACTACTACCCAAATCACAATAGCTACTACTATAGCTATGGGTCAGGAGTTACCTATAGCCACACCAAAGGCAGACGGGGTGGTGCAAGTGTAACATCCGCAACTGGCTATGTGGTGCCTCGCAGTGGGTCAGGGTATTCAGTAGATTCCTCAACGACAACGAGCCCCACAGCAGGGCGCAGTTCCTATGTTGGGCGTGGCACATATGGGAATGTGCAAAGTACAAGTCCCACGACAGACACAAGCAGCTCTACGTCAAATTTTATGAATCGTGATTACGCGTCACCTCGAGTGTATCAACGAAGCGATGGAAGAAAAGCGGTAAGCGCAGGAAGTTCAAACAACAGAAATAGTAGCTATCAAGTGAGGTCATACAGAGCCAACCCATCAAACAGCAGGGCATCGCAGACCACACGAAGTTCAAATTATTCCCCACAGCGGACTCAATCCACGTCCAGTCCGTCCTATAACAGCTCGAGTAGCCGATCCAACTCATCCTACACCAGCGGTCGATCTAGTAGCTCGAGGTCATCATCGAGTGGGCGTTCATCATCTGGGTCTTCACGGTCCTCAAGTAGTGGAAGAAGATAAATGGCTTAAGAAAAGAAGATTATGAAACAATTATTTGTTACCCTGTTTACAGGCTTGGGCATCTTTTGCAGTCAAGCACAAAATATTGAGCAAGTTCGGTTTTTTTCTCAAGACGACTTGGGAGGCTCCGCACGCTTTCAAGCGCTTTCCGGTGCCTTTGGTGCCTTGGGTGGGGATTTGTCCTCCATCATGGTCAATCCGGCAGCATCGAGTGTATTTCAGTACAATGAGATCGGAGGCAGTATCGGGTTTTTTAACAGCCGTAATAACGCTGACTATTTTGGCACCGACACTGCCAATGATGACCTACAATTGGAGCTCAATCAACTTGGCGCCGTCATTGTACTGGAAAATACAGGGAATGGCCCATGGAAAAAATTGGCTTTTGGAGTCAATGCACAAATGAAAAGCTCTTTTGACAATACCCTAAACATTTTTGGTATGAACAATCGAAATGGTTTGGACACATACTTTTTGAATTACGCAGCTGGAGTTGATATAGATTTGTTGAGAGTGTTTGAAGACATGGGAGAAACGGTTTCTGGCCAATATGCTTACCTAGGCAGTAATTATGGCTATGGACTTCAACAGGCTTTTTTGGGATATCAGTCCTATGTGTTTGACTATGATTCTGACACAAATTCCTATGTTTCCAGTGCTTTGTACAACAGTGTGCGTCACAACCATCAATACCAAACGAGGGGAAATAACTGGGCAATAGCCATGAACTTTTCTGCTCAGTACAGCGATTGGTTGTATTTGGGTGCCAATTTGAACGTTCACGCTGTTGAGCTGACCCAACGCACCCAAACGATAGAGAGTGACTATGCCGATGAATCATTTTTAAGGGAAGTTTATTTTGAAAACAACTTATACACTTTCGGTGGTGGGGTGTCGGCGCAGTTTGGTGCGATTCTAAAGCCAAGTGAGTCATTGCGGTTGGGATTGAGCTATACAACACCAACTTGGTATAGTTTGGAAGAAGAACTCACACAATACATAGAGACAGTCAATACGGACGAAGATGGTTTGTTATTTGACCGCTTTATCAACCCCAATGTGGTCAATGTATATGAAGAATACACCATAAAAACCCCTGCGGAACTCAGGGGAAGCTTGGCCTATGTGTTTGGAAAGCAGGGGCTGATTTCTTTTGATTACATCCGAAAAAATCATCAAAATTCAAACATTGGGCCTAGTGACAGTGTGGTGTTTCAACAGATCAACAGTCAGATTGAAAACCAATGGAAAACCACCAATAGCTACCGATTG
Source organism: Flavobacteriaceae bacterium (assembly GCA_964229545.1). Taxonomy (GTDB): domain Bacteria; phylum Bacteroidota; class Bacteroidia; order Flavobacteriales; family Flavobacteriaceae; genus UBA724. Next base: position 7,162 of record CAXRDP010000037.1, read on the forward strand.
GGAACCGAATGGCGTCGGGGAGGCATTAGCCTTCGTGGCGGATACCACTTAGATGAATCTCCTTACAATGACACATCTGTGTTTGGGGACCTTACAGGTTATTCACTTGGATTAGGGTTTAATTTTGGGAATAACACTCTCGATATAGCCTATGTCAATAGTGACAGAAATAGTGAACACCGACTCTATGATGTAGGGCTGACTGATGTGGCACAAATCAGCAATTCGATTTCGAGAATTACCCTAAGCTTGAATCTGAAATTTTAAAGGATATCCAGACAGGATACTTAATTTCTGAATTGAGTATCTTTGTAGCTGAAAGTATTGCCATGAAATTCGATAAACTTTTAGAGGATGCCTTTTCTGATCTCAACGGAGACGACCATGAAGGTGGTGCCGTAGAGACCCCTTTGCGTGATGACGCCTTCGAACTGTCTGATGCCGAAAAAATCAAACGCATCGAAAAAGACATGGCCAATATCTTGGAAACGCTCGGCATGGACATGACCGATGACAGCCTAAAAGGCACTCCAAGACGTGTGGCCAAAATGTTTGTGACCGAAATTTTTGGAGGGCTTCACCCCGATCGAGCGCCCAAAGCCTCCACTTTTGACAACAAATACAAATACGGCCAGATGTTGGTCGAAAAAAACATTACCCTCTACTCCACCTGTGAGCACCATTTGCTACCCATAGTGGGTAAGGCACATGTGGCTTATATATCTAATGGTACCGTGATTGGTTTGTCCAAAATGAACCGCATCGTAGACTATTTTGCCAAACGTCCACAAGTACAAGAACGCCTCACGCGACAAGTGGTTCAAATGTTGCAAAAAGCCCTTAACACCCAAGACGTGGCCTGCGTGATTGACGCCAAACACCTTTGTGTAAACTCACGTGGTATTCGCGATATCGATTCGAGTACAATCACTGCAGAATTTGGAGGACAGTTTAACAAGCCTGAAGTCAAAAAGGAATTTTTGGAGTACCTTCGTCTAGAGACTACCTTTTAATCAAGATGGCGCTTTACAGCAAACAAACAGTTTCTATATACAATTCCCTCAGCGGTCAGAAAGAAACTTTTCGGCCTATCCATAAAGGAAATGTAGGTATGTATGTTTGTGGACCCACTGTGTACAGCAATGTCCATTTAGGCAACTGCCGCACCTTTATCTCCTTTGATATGATATTTCGATATCTCAAACATTTGGGGTACAAAGTGCGCTATGTGCGCAACATTACCGATGCCGGGCACTTGGAAGATGATACTGACCAAGGTGAGGATAAAATTGCCAAAAAAGCCCGTTTGGAGCAGATTGAACCCATGGAAGTGGTTCAAAAATATACGGTAGATTTTCACAACACCATGGCGGCATTTAACAACTTGCCTCCTAGCATAGAGCCTACTGCCACCGGGCATATAGTAGAACAGATAGAAATCATCAAGCAAATCTTGGAAAATGGTTTTGCTTACGAAGTAAATGGTTCTGTCTATTTTGATGTCAAGGCTTTTCATGCTTCCTCGGACTACGGGAAGCTAAGCGGTCGAAAACTTGAGGACATGATCCACAACACCCGTGAAACCAGTGGTCAGGGTGACAAACGAAATCCCCAAGATTTTGCGTTGTGGAAAAAAGCCGAACCCAGCCACATCATGCGTTGGCCCTCCCCGTGGGGAGAAGGTTTTCCCGGGTGGCACTTAGAGTGTACAGCCATGAGTACCAAATATCTTGGAGAGCAGTTTGACATACATGGCGGTGGTATGGATTTGAAATTCCCACACCACGAATGTGAGATTGCCCAAGCTGAGGCTTTTGGCACCAAAACACCTGTAAACTATTGGTTACACGCCAATATGCTTACCCTTAATGGCAAGAAAATGGCCAAATCAACGGGCAATAATATTCTACCTCATGAAATGTTTTCGGGTAGCAACCCAAACATCGATCGTGCATTTTCTCCTTCCGTCACGCGATTTTTTATGCTACAAGCACACTATCGTTCTGTATTGGACATTAGCAGTGATGCTATGGCAGCTTCAGAAAAAGGTTTTCGCAAACTGATGCAAGCGGTTGCAGATACGCCCGCATTGCCTACGGCTAAGGAAACCACCGGCATGGACATAGCAGCTTGGCAACAGCGTTGCTACGATGCCATGAATGATGACTTCAACACTCCCATACTCATCGCTACCCTTTTTGAAGGGGTAAAATTTGTACAGGCAGTGGCAGATGGAACCCATCACATCAGCCCGAAAGACCGAGAACTCTTGCACGCCACTTTTACGAACTTTATTTTTGATGTATTGGGGCTCAAGGAAGTTACCTCCGTACAGGATGATCGACATCTTTCAAGTGCCATGGAACTGCTCATCCAACTCAGAGATGAAGCGCGTATGCGCAAGGACTTTGCCACATCAGACCAAATACGGGATCAATTAAAGGCAGCCGGCATTGAGCTTAAGGACGGCAAAGACGGAACCACCTACAGCCTGAACTAAGTGAAACGTCTTCTTATTTTTCCGTTTGTACTGCTGATTAAAATATATCAAACACTTATATCACCCTTTTTTCCTGCGACCTGTAGGTTTAGTCCCACTTGCTCAACGTATGCTTTGGAGGCTTTTCGAAAATACGGCCCCATAAAAGGGCTGTGGCTTTCCGTAAAACGGATTGGCAAGTGCCACCCCTGGGGAGGCAAAGGCTATGACCCGGTTCCGTAGGTTTGGGTGTTTATCAAAATCTTATATTTACCTAAAATCCAACTATGGTCTTACTAAAATTCAACTGGGCTCCCGATGAGGTTTTTTTACGAATCGGTTCTTTAGGCGTTCACTACTACAGCCTGATGTTTATCATCGCCTTTGCGGTGGGGTATTACATCATGAAAAGGTTTTATAAAAACGAAGGGGTTTCCGAACAATTCCTAGAACCTTTGTTTATCTACACAGTGGTAGGCACACTAATTGGTGCCCGATTGGGAGAGGTGTTTTTCTACAATTGGGATTATTTCCAAAATCACCTAGTTGAAATTCTTTTACCTGTAAAAGAAGTCGCTGACGGAAGTATGTTTTTCGGCCTTATTGAGGGTTGGGAATTTTCTGGATATAGGGGCTTGGCCAGTCACGGTGCTGCCATTGGCATCATCACAGCCATGATATTATACCGAAGAAAATACAGATATAAATCCGTCCTTTGGATTTTAGACCGCATTGTCATTCCTGTCAGTTTTGGGGGTATATTTATAAGAATCGGAAACTTTTTCAATTCTGAAATTGTTGGAAAATACACTGGTAGCAGCTTTGGGGTTGTTTTTGAAAACCGCGGTGAAGTGCTTCCCAGGCATCCCGCCCAGTTGTATGAATCACTAGGGTATGTTGTCGTCTTTTTAATTCTGCGACACCTCTATTGGAATACAAAAAGAAAAGATCAGACCGGATTTTTGTTTGGTTCCTTTTTGATGCTATTGTTTAGTGTTCGATTTGTAGTCGAATTTGTCAAAGAAAGCCAAGGCGGGTTTGAATCTGCTCTAGGTACTTTCTCTACAGGGCAATGGCTTAGCATCCCACTGATTGCAGCGGGATTTATCTTTGCCTATCGTGCTCAAAAGAAAGTCTAATTTGAACCTTCGTTCTTCTTGCCCAAAGTGTCAAACATAATAGGGGTGGCGATAAACAGCGAGGAATAGGTTCCTACCAAAACTCCTACGATCAAAGCAAACATAAAGCCACGAATCGCCTCACCTCCAAACAAGAAAATAGCCAACAATACCACCAAAGTTGTCAACGAGGTGTTGAGTGTTCGGCTTAACGTGCTGTTTAGGGCACTGTCTACGGTTCGCCCAAAAGGCCAACTTGTATGAGCGTTCGCAAATTCTCGAATGCGGTCAAAGACAACAACAGTATCGTTAAGTGAATATCCAATCACTGTCAAAATAGCTGCGATAAAGGCCTGATTGATTTCCATACTGAAGGGCATAAAAGTGTAAGTTATCGAGAAGATTCCCAATACGACCAATACATCGTGGAAAACAGCAGCTACGGCTCCAAGAGAATATTGCCACTTACGGAAACGCAACAAAATATATAGGAATACTACAATAAGCGACCCAAACACGGCCAAGAAAGAATTTTTCTTAATGTCATCGGCAATAGTAGGACCTACTTTGATGGATGACATAATACCCACTTGCTTGTCATTGCTTCCGTTAACAAAAGATTCATAATCCAATCCAGAAGGCAAATAGGGTTGCAGCGTGGTGAAAAGCAATTCTTGGATTTCATTGTCCACAGCAACACCCTCTGTGTCGACTTTATAATTGGTGGTGATTTTTAACTGGTTGTCTTTTCCAAAAGTTTTGGCCTCGACACTACCCAAGACAGATGCCAGATCGGACTGTACTTCAGATGAGTTTACAGCTTGGTCAAAACGAACCGTGTAGGAACGACCTCCAACAAAATCGACTCCTTCATTTAAGCCATTGGTAAATAATGAAAAAACGGCCACACCAATCAGCACACCAGAAACCACATAGGCGATGGTGCGTTTTCCCAAAAAGACTATGTTGAGATTTCTGAACAGATTTTTAGTAAGTCCTGTGGCAAACTCTAGGGTTTTTCCTTTTTTAAGATACCCATCAATCAAAATACGGGTTATAAAAATAGCCGTAAATAATGAAGTGGCGATACCAATAAGAAGGGTTGTTGCAAAACCTTTAATCGGCCCTGTTCCAAAGACAAATAGTATCAGAGCTGTCAGCCCTGTGGTAATATTGGCATCCAAGATAGATGAGAGTGCATTTTGGAATCCATCAGCAACTGCTTGCTTTTGCCCTTTTTCACGGTCGAGTTCTTCGCGCACACGCTCAAAAATAAGTACGTTGGCATCAACGGACATACCGATAGTCAAAACGATACCTGCAATCCCGGGAAGGGTAAGCACAGCACCCAAACCTGCTAGAATCCCAAAGATCAAAACGATATTTAATGTCAGAGCCACATCTGCATACAGTCCGGCGCGACCATAATAAAACACCATCCAAACAAGCACCAACATCAGTGCGATGGCAAAAGAGTTGATTCCACTGCGAATGGCTTCAGCGCCTAGAGAGGGTCCTACAATTTCAGATTGAATGATTTCTGCTGATGCTGGCAACTTACCAGCGCGTAGTACGTTGGCCAAGTCAATGGCTTCGTTGAGGGTAAACTGTCCAGAAATTTCAGAACGACCACCCGAAATGGCGCCTTTGGACACCCCAGGGGCAGAGTACACAACGTCGTCCAGTACAATAGCGATATTGCTACGCTCACGGAAAGCTTTACCTGTCATTTCTTCCCAAGTTCGGGCACCTTTTCCATTCATTTGCATGCTTACGGCTGGGCCACCTACTTGGTCATAGGTTTGGGCAGCATCTACAATCACACTCCCACTTAGAGGAGGCTCGTTGGTTCGATTAGATCGAATAGCGTAAAGGTCAAGTAGTTCAGACCCTTTGTCTGATTTACCCCACAAAAATTTGGTGTAGCGAAGTTCCGAAGGTAGTAAGCTACGCACTTCAGGCATGCTTAGGTAACTCGTCACTTTTTGTTGGTCTTTGGCCGCAAACTGCGCCAAAACAGGACCTCCCTGATAACCTGATCCAACGATAAGGTCAAACAGCGGGTTTTGGTTTAAGGAAACAGAATCTTGCTGGGCTTCCACGTCAGCCAACAACTCATCGATTTCAGATTTCTCACTGGCTTCGTCTTTTTGAACCTCCACCAATCCTTTAAGCGTTTCGTTGGCTTGTGCCAAGAAAGAAAAGTATTTATCGTTGGATTCGGTTTCCCAAAATTCGAGTTGGGCAGTACTTTGCAACAAGTTTTTTACACGATCAATATCACGTGCACCCGGCAACTCAACCAATATACGTCCTGAATTTCCAAGTCGTTGGATGTTGGGTTGGGTCACACCAAACTTGTCAATACGTTTGCGCAAAACCTCAAAAGCAGATACGATAGACTCATCAATTTTTCTGCGGATGATGGGTCTTACCTCATCATCTGTCATATTGAAATTGATTTCATCACTAAGGGTTCGGTTGGCAAAAATATCAGGGCTGGCCAAGCCTTCATTCCCTTTAAGGTTGTCAAAAGCCTTAAAGAAACTTTCTACATAGCTTTCATCTGAGGATTTTTGCAACTCGTCTGCTTCTAGCAAGGATTGGTTGAATAAAGGACTACGCGTGTTGTCTGCCAGACCTTTTAGGATGTCTTTTACAGAAATCTGCAGAATTACATTGATGCCTCCTTTGAGGTCTAAACCTTTGTTCAGCTCTCTAGCTTTAGAGCTGTTATAGGTTGTAAAGCCATACAAACTGTTGTTGCCAATAGAATCCAAATAGCTTTGCTGAACGCCTTCCAAAAGTTCAAAATAGTTTTCGGCGTTGGCATCTACTTGCGCCTCGGCATATGTACGTGCTTGTTCTTCAGTTTGATTAACAATAAAGGTAAAGGACAGTTGGTACAAACTGGCCAGTCCAAACAAAAAGGCAAAAACTTTTACCAGTCCGTTATTCTGCATGATGTTTGTTTTAATTTATTAAAAGCAGGCAAATATAGGATTTCCTAAGGATACTTTGTGACCCATAAAGGACAATCAAAATCCCTTATCCGCCCAAAATACTTGAAAGCGCCCCGTTCATATTGCGCACGGCATCAGCGCTTTGGTTAAACTTTTGTTGTTCTTCGGTGTCTAGCGGCACATCTACGATGCTATCCCATCCCGATTTTCCTATAATAGTGGGCACGCCAATACATATATCGGATTGTCCATACTCACCTTCCAACATAACAGAACAAGGAATGATGCGTTTTTGGTCATGCAAAATGCTCGCTACCAAATAGGCCACAGAAGCCCCAGGTGCATACCAAGCCGATGTACCTAAAAGTTTGGTCAGTGTCGCTCCGCCCACCATAGTGTCAGCAGCAACTTGACTGAGTTGGTCTTGTGAAAGAAACTGATTGACCGGCAGTCCGTTGTAAGTAGCCAATCGGGTGAGTGGAATCATGGTGGTGTCACCATGACCTCCAATTACCATACCCTGAATGTCATTAGCGGGTTTTTCCAAAGCCAAAGACAAATAAGTTTTAAAACGGCTGCTATCTAGGGCACCTCCCATACCAATCACACGATTTTTGGGCAGACCCGTAGCTTTGAGTGTCAAATAGGTCATGGTATCCATGGGGTTGGAAACAACCACAATTACTGCGTCGGGTGAATATTGAAGCACCTGGTCGGCAACGCTTTTTACAATTCCTGCGTTGATACCTATAAGTTCCTCTCTTGTCATACCGGGCTTTCGTGGAATTCCTGAGGTAATCACCACTACATCACTGTTGGCGGTTTTGGCGTAATCTCCGGTAGTTCCCACGATTCGGGTGTTAAAGCCGAGCGTAGTGGCTGTTTGCATCATATCTAGAGCTTTGCCCTCGGCAAACCCCTCTTTGATGTCTAATAAAACGACTTCGCTGGCCATGCCTTGATATGCAATGGCATCTGCACATGTGGCACCTACGTTTCCGGCGCCAATGATGGTAACTTTCATTATATAATTCTTAAACTTTTACAAAAATTAGGTTGTGAGCACACAAAAGCAATCGCATCCTTATGCATCAATATTGGCATAGATGGCGTTTTTCTCTATAAACTCACGTCTTGGTGGCACTTCATCGCCCATCAGCATTGAGAAAATTCTGTCCGCTTCACCTCCGTTGTCAATGGTTACCTGACGTAGGGTTCTAAACTCCGGATTCATGGTGGTTTCCCATAACTGTTCGGCATTCATCTCTCCCAAACCTTTATAGCGTTGTACGGAGCTACCTTGCCCATATTCCATCTGTAATCGATCACGTTGATTGTCATCCCAAGCATATTGTTTTTTGGCTCCTTTTTTAACCAAATACAGAGGAGGTGTAGCTATGTACACATATCCATTCTCGATCAATTCGCGCATGTAACGGAAAAAGAAAGTCAATATCAGGGTGGATATGTGACTACCATCCACATCGGCATCACACATGATGACAATTTTGTGATAGCGCAACTTTTCCATATTGAGCGCTTTGCTGTCTTCCTCGGTACCAATGGTGACTCCTAAAGCTGTGTATATGTTTCTGATCTCTTCGTTTTCAAAGACTTTGTGTTGCATAGCTTTCTCCACGTTGAGAATCTTACCACGCAAGGGCAAAATAGCCTGGAAGTTTCGGTCACGACCTTGTTTGGCGGTACCGCCTGCAGAGTCACCCTCCACCAGAAATACTTCGCACTCAGCCGGGTCTTGCGAAGCACAGTCAGAAAGTTTTCCGGGTAAGCCTCCTCCACTCATAACTGTTTTGCGCTGAACCATCTCACGGGCTTTGCGCGCAGCATGACGTGCCTGTGCGGCCAAAATTACTTTTTGAACGATGGTTTTAGCATCGTTGGGGTGTTCTTCCAAATAGTTTTCAAGCATTTCGGAAACCGCCTGAGAAACCGCTGAAGTTACTTCTCGATTGCCCAATTTGGTTTTGGTTTGCCCTTCAAACTGAGGCTCAGCTACTTTGACAGAAACGATGGCTGTCAGTCCTTCTCTAAAATCATCCCCAGATATTTCAAATTTGAGCTTGTCTAGCAAGCCTGAGGCATCTGCATATTTTTTGAGGGTTGTAGTAAGCCCTCGTCTGAATCCTGAAAGATGTGTCCCCCCCTCGTGGGTGTTGATGTTGTTTACATAGGAATGTAGATTCTCATTAAACGAGGTATTGTACACCATAGCAACTTCCACAGGAATGTCATTTTTTTCACCCTCCATGGCAATGACATCTTCAATAAGCGGCTCTCTATTGGCATCCAAAAAACGAATGAATTCCTTTAGTCCCTCTTCGGAGTGAAAAAGCTCAGTAGATGGATTGCCATCATCGTCCAAAACACGTTCGTCTGTGAGCCTGATGCGGATGCCTTTGTTTAGGTAGGCCAATTCACGAAGACGACCTGCCAAGGTGTCGTAGTTGTACTCAGTGGTTTGGGTAAAAATACTTTTATCAGGTGAAAAAGTAACAATGGTACCGGTTTTATCGGTTTCGCCTATTGTTTTTACGGGATATAAAGATTTTCCTCTTTCGTATTCTTGCTCCCAGACTTTTCCTTCACGATGTACTGTAGCTCGTAAGTGGTCAGACAATGCGTTTACACAAGAGACCCCCACCCCATGGAGACCTCCAGAAACTTTGTATGAATCTTTGTCAAATTTTCCTCCGGCACCAATCTTTGTCATTACAACCTCGAGGGCAGAAACACCTTCTTTTTTGTGTAAGCCGACCGGAATCCCTCGACCATTGTCTTCGACAGTAATGGACTGGTCTTTGTTTATTATAACTGAAATTTCGTCGCAATGACCCGCCAAGGCTTCATCGATAGAATTGTCGACGACTTCATATACCAAATGGTGCAAACCACGAACACCGACGTCACCAATATACATCGATGGACGCATGCGCACATGCTCCATCCCTTCCAATGCCTGTATGCTATCTGCGGAATATTGGTTTTTTGGGTTGTTTTCGCTCATAAATTAGTTTGTTTTTTTAGCAAAATCACATTCTACCAAATATACTTATATCTGAAAGAACGCGCTGATAAATAAACCTCACAAATACGCTAAGTTATCAACACGTATTGTGGAAAATAAATAGGTTTTTTTAAGTAAAAACGAGCTATTTCTTATAAGCATCAACATGTACCTGACCTATGGCCCTTCCAGATGGCTCATTCATGTTTTGGAAAGAGGCATCCCAAGCCAAAGCGGTGGGTGTGCTACAGGCCACACTCGGCACAGAAGGCACTGTCAAGGCTGCGGTGTCTGAAGGGAAATGTTCTTCGAAAATACTCCGATAGTAATACTCTTCTTTGGTGCGCGGGGGTTGCACAGGAAAACGATGTTGAGCAGCTTCCATCTGAGTGTCAGTCACTTCTTGATCTACCACTTCTTTGAGGGTGTCTATCCAGTTGTACCCTACTCCGTCGCTAAATTGCTCTTTTTGACGCCAAGCAACACTTTCGGGAAGATAGTCCTCAAAAGCCTTGCGAACAACCCATTTTTCCATGCGCTCAGAAGTAATCATTTTGTCAGCCGGATTGATACGCATGGCTACATCTAAAAATTCTTTGTCAAGAAAGGGAACGCGCCCTTCAATTCCCCAAGCTGCCAAAGACTTGTTGGCACGCAAGCAGTCGTATTGATAGAGTTTATCGAGCTTTCTGACGGTCTCCTCGTGAAATTCTTGGGCGTTGGGCGCCTTGTGAAAGTACAGATAGCCCCCAAATACCTCGTCGGCACCTTCGCCAGACAATACCATCTTGATACCCATTGACTTTATCACTCGAGCCAACAAGTACATGGGTGTGGACGCACGCACCGTGGTGATATCATAGGTTTCCAAATGATAGATTACATCACGAATCGCATCCAAACCTTCTTGAATGGTAAAAGTGACCTCATGATGGACAGTGCCGATGTGGTCTGCCACTTTTTGTGCGGCTGCCAAATCAGGTGAGCCCTCAAGACCTATTGAAAATGAGTGTAGCTGTGGCCACCAGGCTTCACTTTGATCATCTGATTCTATGCGGTTTTTGGCGAATTTTTTAGCCAAGGCAGAAGTGATGGAAGAGTCGAGTCCGCCGGAAAGCAAAACCCCATAGGGCACGTCACTCATCAATTGACGATGGACGGCATCTTCCAGAGCCTGACCTAAGGCTTCTATATCAGTATGGTTGTCTTTGACAGTGTCATAAGAACGCCAATCGCGTTTGTACCAAAGTTCTAGCACACCCGTTTTACTGTCATAAAAATGTCCCGGAGGGAACACTTCAATTTTGTTGCAAAAGCCCTCTAAGGCTTTGAGCTCAGAAGCTATATACAATGTGCCTTGAAAGTCCCAACCCATGTAAAGCGGTATGATACCCATATGATCCCTGGCAGCCAGCAAGCGGCTGTTTGCTTCGTCATATAAAACAAAACCGAAAATACCATTGAGGTCATCTATAAAGTCGGTGCCTTTGGAATTGTAAAGTGACAATATCACTTCACAATCGGATCCGGTTTGGAAAGGATAGTCTGGTGTGCTCTTGCGCAACTCGCGATGGTTATAGATTTCCCCGTTGGCAGCCAACACCAATTGGCCGTTGTTGCCAAACAATGGTTGTTTTCCCGACGTAGGGTCCACAATAGCCAGTCGCTCATGTGCCAAAACAGCATGAGAAGCCACATGAATCCCACTCCAATCGGGACCGCGATGACGAATGCGTTTGGACATTTCTAAAAGTTGAGGTCTCAACCCATCAATTTCTTCCTTTTCGTTAAAGGCACATACAATTCCACACATTGTAAAAATTTTTAGCAAATATATATTTATGCTTAATAATATAAATAGGTTTTAATATAAATAATATAATTGTTAAATTAAATAATACATTTTGGTTTAATATTAAAATATTTAAAATGAATTTTATTGAAAAAAGTTTCATTTTGTTTCTGTAAGTCTTCCTATTTTTAGGGTCGAATCATGAAAGAAGCCATTATTTCGTTCCAAGATGCACAGATAAATCAGCACAACAAGTCCGTGTTGTCCGATTTGAGTCTACAGATTGCTCCAGGGGCTTTTGTCTATCTCATAGGGCGCACCGGAAGCGGTAAAAGCAGCCTACTCAAGACGCTTTATGGAGACCTAAAGCTGGAAAAAGGCGAAGGACACATTGCCGGCTTCGACCTAAGGAAGCTCAGAGAAAGAAAAATACCTGATTTGCGAAGAAAACTTGGCGTGGTGTTTCAAGATTTCCAATTGTTACCTGATCGTACTATTGAACGAAACTTAGATTTTGTGTTGCGGGCCACCGGCTGGAAAGACTCCGAAAAACGAAATGAGAAAATTGACGTGGTATTGGATTTGGTCGGATTAAAAGATCGAAGGAAACAATTTCCCAACGCCCTGTCGGGTGGGGAACAGCAACGCATTGCCATTGCCCGCGCCCTGCTCAATGACCCTGACATCATACTGGCCGACGAACCTACGGGAAATTTGGACCCAATCACCAGTTTGGAGGTGATGGATTTGCTACAAAACATCAACCAAAAAGGCACCACCGTGCTGATGGCTACCCACGACTACAACCTGATATCGAAATATCCGAGTATGACTTTTAAGTGTGAAGAGGGCAAATTGTCAGAGCTCGTTCACAAACAAGTATAGTTTGTAGGTTATGCTGTCAATTTGTATTCCTGTCTACAACTACAATGCCTTGCCGTTGGCAAAAAAAATGGTACGCCAAGCTGAAATAGAAGGTGTTGATTTTGAAATTCTTTGTTATGATGATGGATCGACTCTTTTTGAGGAGCAAAACAAAAGAACGGGCTCATTAACAAAAGTCACCTACAAAAAATTTTCATCCAATATTGGCAGAACCGCCATTCGGCAAAAACTAGCAAGTGATGCAAGGTTTGATTGGCTTCTTTTTGTGGATGCCGATATGATGCCGAAAACAGAACGATTTATTAAAGACTACCTTGTACATCAGAAAAAATCTCCTGAACGAGCGATCTTTTTTGGCGGATATGCCTACAAAAGCACTATCAAATCAAAAAAATTGTTGCGTTATAAATATGGAAAAAAGAGGGAGGAAATAGCGGCCAAAAGGCGTTCTAAAAAGCCCTATAAAAATGTGCTCTCGGGAAATGTTTTTATTAAAAAATCATTGTTTTTTGAAGTGAATGCTGTTCTTCAAAACAGATATGGATTGGATCCCTTATTTTCAGCACGACTCCAAGATTTAAAGATTGTGCCTTCCCATATTGACAATGAGGTGTATCACAATGGCTTGGAGACCAATTCCAGTTTTTTAGAAAAAAGCAAAGAAGGTGCCGAAACAATTGGCTGGTTATACCATAAGAACCACATCACCAAAAATCAAAGTCAATTGATTTGCGCGTACGAATGGCTTCGAAAATGGAAATTATTAGGAATCTTCAAGACATTAAGTCAATGCGCCATTAAACCAACCGAAAAACTACTTTCTACAGGGAAAGCCCCGCTTTTTTTATTTGATTTTTTTAGGTTGTACTATTTTACTAAGTCGTAATCCCTTTTTAAGCCATCGAATAAATCCTGCCATTGGCGCATGACAGCTTTGATTTCAAATCTCCTTATATTCTTATAAGCTTTTTGCCCCATCTGATTAAGCAATACATCATCAGTCATTAAGTCTATTATCCTTTGAATATAGGTTTCTTCATCATTTTCCTCAACAAGAAAACCATCTTCGTTGTCTGAAATAATCTCTCTAGGTCCTAGCGGACAATCAAAGGAAACTACGGGCAATCCACTTGCCATTGCCTCGACTAAAACCAAAGAAAAACTTTCATAGAAAGAAGTGTGAATCAAAAAAGCATAGTCCTGGTACAAGTTTTCAATGTTAGAAGAACTCCCCTTCAAATTCACAATGTTATTTAAGTTATGCCATTCAATTTGTTTAAGCAATTGATTTTTACAACTCCCCTCTCCATAAACATCAAGTTTCCAATCAGGATGTGTTTGATGGATTTTTTTCCATATTCTAAGCATACGATCATAACCTTTAGTAGGGATAAGCCTTCCAACAGCTATTACTTTTTTTGAATTGGAAACCCTTCTTGTTTTAGGATGCAACCATATAGGGTTCGGGATGACAACTGCATATTTAGACCCGAACAAATCAGCCGCCGATTTTGACAATACCACATGTCTGTTTACACGTTTTAATGAATGTTTAATTAAACATTTTTTTAGACGGTCAAGAAAAGGAGAGAAAAAAAATTTATTTGAAGAAAGTGAGACCAAATCAATAGCATGACTCTCAAAAACAACAGGTGCTTTCAAATCAATATAACTCAATAGGTGCCCTTTAATTCCATTATCACATATGACCACACAATCTGGTTTTGCTCTGGTAATTTCCTTTTTAAGTCTCATGAAATAAGAAACAAAACCAAAAAAATACCGACCAGAAACTGGAATGTGTTTAAGTGAAACCGAAGGAAGAAATTTGTAAAACGGGGTACTTGCTTTCGAGGTTGATATGATTTCAATTTGATAATTGAATTGATTAATCATATATGTAGACTTTACAGACAGAATACGCGCCACTCCACCCTGTCCATAAACATCATTTGTAACATAAACTATCTTCATAAAATTATGATTACTTCAATACGATTTATAAAATATTTTATCTGCTAAAATGCAATTAATCAATGGCAATACTATCCCAAACCACTCTTGGTCTTTCTATGAATGATTTATGAACCAAACTTCTAGTGGTATCAATTTCTTCAGCATAAACCTTGTATAAGTCAGCGAGAGAATGAGACAGATCATTAAGGATAAATTTCCTATTTAAATATGACTCTGGAAATATCTGTTTTGATTTTGTCCATAACAGAAAAGGTATTTCTATCATATTCGAAGTAAAAACCCCATTGGCAGGATGACCTACAAAATCAATCTCATCGTAGACTTCTTCTCCATGATCAGAAAAATACAATACAGACCTGAGATTGGGTGACAAGCGTGCTTTTTCAATAATAGACCACACAATATGGTCATTATACAAAACAGCGTTGTCATAATGATTGATAGTATTCTGTTTATCATTGTCAGTTTCTGTCGGGAAGTAGCCAAATGATTTTGGATATCGATATTCGTATTTGGCATGATTTCCCATCAAGTGAACAAAAATAATTTTAGGAGCATCAGAATTTTTCAAAATCTCATCCAACTCTGTTAACAAAACCTCATCATGTGGAGTAGGAGTATAATAATTTTCAGAATTTAAAAACATTTTTATGTTGGCAGAAAGGGCAATTTTTGTGACCAATGTTTCATCAATCCCAAGAGGCGGCTGGTTGGACAACCAGTAGGTTTTGAAACCTGCCTGATTGAACAGTTGGATGATATTACCCACATACTTATCATTCTTTTTTACCATCAAGGCCTTGACTAAAGATCCTATTGTATAGGTGTGACCACTAACTACGTCTTTAAAAAGATGTATTTCATCTCTGATTTCCTCCAATCTTGGTGTGGTGTTTCTTTTATATCCATACAAACCAAAGTGTAACCTACTTGTAGATTCCCCAATAACAACAATATGAGTGCTGGCTGATTCTGACAAATCTACCACCCCAGAAAAAGGCGTTTCATTTGCATTGATGTCTTCAAGTAGTTTTTGCTCGCTTGCGTACTCCAAAAAGCTGTTTGTGAAGACATATGGGAAATTATAGTTATATATCTTGGGTTTACTCAACAGAAAGACCCCAAACACAATAATAAATATTAGTAGTAGGTAACTAATGTCGCGGTGTTGTTTGTTTCTAGGAGCCAGAAGTACCCAAGAAAACACAAAAGAAACCACAGCACCCAAAGCATATAAAAAGTGGTAGGTTTTAAGGTTAAAATTCAAAAACTCACTTGCTTCGCTAATATTGGTGTCCAAGGCAATGAAAATTGCTGAGGAACTTAACTCTGCATTAAAAATTAAAAAATACAAACCCTCTACAATGGTAAATAACAACAAGAGATAATATATAAACCAAAAACAAAAGAGGGCCAAACGATGTCGAGAAAGTTCAAAAAGTGCAAAAAGAGAGCAAGAAAAAGCGATGTTTTCAATTAAGTTAATGAACCTTGTTGGGTGATATTCAGCAAATACCCATTCGCATAAAAAAACCCCCACATAGGCCACATATATAAACGTAAAGCGTTTGGATGTATGCCAAATTTTTTTAAACTGTGTGAAAATTTTACTCATGTATTGACGAAAATAAAACCTTTCGCAACAAAAATAGGGTTGCAAAAAAATATAAAACGTAGGAAATAAAATGTGCCTGAACGGCTCCAATCAAACCAAATTCAGCTAAAAAGCTGTAAGAGAGTACGAGCAAAGAAACAGATAAAATCAAGTCTATCAAAACATAAGATAAAATCATACGACGCGCATGAAAAAATGCCACCAAAACAAGAGTGGCAGCCCTGAAAAAATCACCCATAAACTGCCAACCCATCAAATCTCGTACAGGATTAAAATCGTCAGAAAGCATTAGCCATATGGCAGTGTCCCTAAGCAAATAGAGCCCAATAAGAAAAATCAAAAACAATGGCATTAGTTTTTTAAAATAAGCCACTACTTGTTGTCTGAAATACAACAAATCCGTATTAGCGCTTATGTTAGGCAGCACATACATTAAAACCAGTGACTGCAATACCATAAAATAAAAAAAAGAGAACTGGTTTACAGCTTCCCAATACCCCGCATGATCAGCACCAAGCGTAAAGGTAATTCGGTTTCGTATCATAATGTACACAACCGGAATGGTGATACTTGAAAAAAGACTCATCCAAGTATATAATCCTAAATTCTTAGCTACATCGTATGACCATAAAAAACGAAAAAGTTTTAGGGATTTCGAAAGTTTCCATGTTGTAATCCCAAAATACAGTATTGGAACAGTGACCACAGCAACCAAAGCACCAGTCAGACTGAAATGATACACCAAATAGGTGGTAAGCGACAAGTTGAGTAAATTCATAGTAATTTCGACTCCAACGACCCGCTGGTAGTTCCCGAGCCCTTGTAGCAGGGAAAAATACATCAGATGAAAACCGTGCATAGGCAATACCACTGCAGCAATTTTAAACACATAGGTGTAGTCGTTTCCTCCAAAAATCAGAACAGACAATGAATCTGAAAATAAAAACAACAATCCACCACCCAACAAAGCAAATACCCCAAAAATCACGTGTAAGGTACCAACCAAAGAGGCCATTTTTTCAGAGTGATCTTTCCATTCGGAAGAAAACCGAATGATACCTCGCTGCATACCCAAAGTTCCGTAAGAAGCCAGAAGTTGGGTAAAGTTTTTAAGGTTACCCAAGAGACCCAAACCAGATGGTCCTAAGAAGAAAGCAAACAGTTTTGTCAGTGTAAAACCTACGACAAATTTAATTGCAAAAGACAATGCAGAGAAAGAAAGAACACGATACAAATTGTCGTTAGTTTTTGTTTTCTAAAATAAGAAAACTACAGGCTTTGCGAATTATTGTTTAGAATTTCTTTTCCGCTCGTGTTCTTGCAATAAAATCTTTCGCAGTCGGAGTGCTTTGGGAGTCACCTCCACATACTCGTCTTTTTGGATGTATTCCAGTGCTTCCTCAAGAGTAAACTGAATGGGAGGTGCCAGTTTGACCTTATCATCTGAGCCGGCTGCTCGCACATTGGACAGCTTTTTGGTTTTGGTCACATTGACCACCATATCATCCCCACGTGAATTTTCTCCAATCACCTGGCCGGTATAGATTTCATCTCCCGGATGAATAAAAAACTTCCCTCTTTCTTGAAGTTTGTCCAAAGAATAAGGAATGGCCGTGCCGTTTTCCATAGAAATGAGCGAGCCATTATTTCGTTCGGGAATATCCCCTTTGAGGGGTTCAAACGACACAAAGCGGTGGTTCATAATCGCCTCTCCGGCAGTGGCTGTTAGCAGTTGGTTTCTCAGTCCGATGATACCTCTCGAAGGAATCATAAACGAACAAATCATACGGCTGCCCCGAGGCTCCATGGCTGTCATCTCTCCTTTGCGCATACTCACCATTTCAACCGCTTTGCCTGACACTTCCTCCGGAAGATCTATGGTGAGTTCCTCAACAGGCTCACACTTGACCCCGTCTATCTCTTTGACAATCACTTGGGGTTGCCCGATTTGCAATTCGTAGCCCTCTCTTCGCATAGTCTCTATAAGTACAGAGAGGTGCAACACCCCACGGCCATACACAATAAACTTATCCGCCGCATCTGTGGTCTCCAAACGCATGGCCAAGTTGCGTTCCAATTCTTTTTCTAAGCGCTCTTTGATGTGGCGTGAGGTTACGTATTTGCCGTCTTTGCCGAAGAAAGGAGAATCGTTGATCGTAAACAACATACTCATCGTAGGCTCGTCAATGGCAATAGAGGGCAAGGCCTCGGGCTGTTCCAAATCAGCCAAACTGTCTCCGATTTCAAAACCTTCCAGACCTGTAACCGCACACAGATCGCCTGCGTGGACTTTATCTACCTTTTTTCGACCCAATCCATCAAAAACAAACAATTCTTTGGTGCGTACTTTTACTACAGACCCATCGCGTTTGCAAAGACTGATCGGCGTGTTAGCCTCTAAAACCCCTCGCTGTAACCTACCGATGGCAATACGGCCCGTGTAGGATGAAAAATCCAGAGATGTTATGAGCATCTGCAAGCTACCCGCCTCTATCATAGGAGAGGGAATATGTGTGACTACAGCATCGAGTAGCGGTTCTATGGTGTCTGTGGGATTTTTCCAATCGAGCCCCATCCAGTTGTTCTTGGCAGAGCCGTAAAGCACCGGAAAATCCAATTGCCATTCTTCGGCACCCAACTCAAACATCAAATCAAAAACCGCCTCATGTACCTCATCGGGGGTACAATTTTCTTTATCGACTTTGTTGATGACGACGATAGGCTTGAGTCCCAAATTCAATGCCTTCTGCAGTACAAACCGCGTTTGTGGCATGGGCCCTTCAAAAGCATCCACCAACAAAAGCACTCCGTCAGCCATGTTGAGCACGCGCTCTACTTCACCTCCAAAATCGGCGTGACCCGGTGTGTCGATGATGTTTATTTTGGTGGATTTGTATTGAACAGACACATTTTTTGACAAAATAGTGATGCCTCGTTCACGCTCCAGATCATTGTTGTCTAAAATCAACTCTCCCGTTTCTTGATTGTCGCGAAACAATTGACAGTGGTGCAATATCTTATCGACCAAGGTGGTTTTGCCGTGATCAACGTGGGCAATGATGGCGATGTTTTTTAAGTTTTCCATAGCGGTGTTCAAGGCTGCAAATGTACCCTTATTTTAAAATCTTTATGGGCTCAACAACTATAAATCGTATTTTTACGCTATGCGTAACGTCTTGGATTTTTCCAACATCCGATCTGATCGTTTTTTTCTACTGGCTGGCCCTTGTGCCATCGAAGGAGAAGAAATGGCCTTACGCATCGCCGAACAACTTGTGACAATTAGTAACAAACTTGAAATCCCTTTGGTTTTTAAGGGGAGTTTTAAAAAAGCGAATCGCAGCCGTGTGGATAGTTTTACGGGAATAGGAGATGAAAAAGCACTTAAGATTTTGGGGAAAGTAAGCCAAACCTTTGATTTGCCCACCATTACAGACATTCACCAAACCGAAGATGCTACCAAAGCAGCCGAATATGTAGACGTATTGCAAATTCCCGCCTTTTTGGTGCGTCAAACCGATTTGGTGGTTGCCGCAGCACAGACCGGCAAGGTGGTCAACCTAAAAAAGGGGCAGTTTATGAGTCCCGAAAGCATGCAACATGCGGTTCGAAAAGTACACGATGCCGGCAACCCACACGCTTGGGTTACCGACCGAGGAACCATGTTTGGCTATCAGGACTTGGTGGTGGACTTTAGAGGTATTCCTGTCATGAAGCAGTTTGGTCCCACGGTATTGGACGTGACGCATTCGCTTCAACAGCCCAACCCATCTAGTGGGGTTACTGGAGGTCGTCCGGAACTGATAGAAACCATTGCCCGTGCTGGCATCGCAGCTGGGGTAAATGGACTGTTTATGGAAACCCATTTTGACCCTAAAAACGCCAAAAGTGACGGCGCCAATATGCTACCACTTGAATTGGCAGAAAAATTACTCACCCGTTTGGTTCGCCTAAAGGAAGCCGTAGCTTCATTGTAGATCACAGTTTCACATTAAAAATACCTAACTTTGCATCCCATTTTGGGACATAGTTCATTGAAACACATCGGGGTCGACTGGTTTTGACAGCAAGCCTGATGAAACGGTAAGCAAGTCGAGCGCTGGACTACAGCTCGTAAATCTCATAGTACCACCATTTTAAATGGCGAGAATAACTACGCTCTTGCAGCCTAATCGACTGAATTATAGTAAGTCTAGGCCTTAGTCCCGCTAGGCGGGAAGGCGAGATGTCTTGGTGCGGCCCTTGTTGACGGCAACACATTTCAAGGCACCATCAAAGTCAACATAGAAATCTGGATGCTTCGGCTGGGTTTTAAAAACAAAGAAGATAAGGTATAGATAGGCGGTTTTCGGTCAGTCTATATTCGAAAACCAAACGAGAACTACACTTGTAGAAAGCCGTTGCCTCACTTGTTTGGACGAGGGTTCGAATCCCTCCGACTCCACGATCAAGCGTAACTTCGTTACGTTTTCAATACATAAAAAGCGCAACAAGTTTTACTTGATTGCGCTTTGTTGCTTAAAACGTCTGGACTGCAAGGACAGGAAGTTACATTTGCAGGACGGGATTCATGGGAACAACCGAAGGATAATCCCTCCGACTCCACCAAACGTCCTGATAATAGAGGGCAAAATAACAAAATCTGCCAAGCATGCTTGAGCAGATTTTTTTTTTAGACCTATTTACCGTAGGTAAAAGTAGGGGGGCAAACAACATTTATCAGGAACATCCGAAGGTCACTCCCTCCGACTCCACATTTTACCCACAAAAAAACCCGCATTCCTGCGGGTTTTGTCTTTAAAAAATCTGTTGGCTAATACGCCCTTTCGATATTGAGCGTGTAGTTGCGAATCATATCCACTTCCCCTCTGTTTTTATAATAGGCTTGCCATTCTTTTGCATAGGTCTGCAGTTCTCTGCCTTTGAGCATCAGGTCGCTCCAGTTTTTATAACCTACAGCCACCCAGTGCGTAGCCCCGCTATAACCACCGATTTCGTAGGTGCCAAAGCCTACCGCACGGCCTTCCATCGTATCTGCCATTTGGGCTACGATTTTGTCATGTGCCGCCTGAAAAGCGATGGGGTCTTCTGCAGAAAACTCATAGATCTGTACATAGGAAAACTCCTCAGCATCGACCGCACCCGTCCAGCTCAATACGTTTCCTGAAGAGCTGTGTGTCCACTCATCTATGTGGTTGTTCAGCTTTTGAACAAAGGCTTGCCATTTGTCTCTGTTGACATTTAGTGTGTCTAACCTTCCCCAGTTAGAGGGGTCTCCATAAAGCAATATCCGATGAGATGATTTTGGGTTACCGATATTGATCGATTCCACATGGATACCTCCCGATTTGAATTCCGCTTCTCCCCAGAACTCGTCGGTCAATGCCAAAATCGCATCTTGCGTACCACGTTTGGCATCAAACTGGAACTCCATAAAGGCATTTTGTGCAAATCCAACAGTGGACAGCAACATCATTAATAGACTCAGTTTTTTCATTGTGTTTGTTTTTTGATTATAAATAATTGAAAGTATACTGACCCACATCGCAGGCCAGTATTTTTTTTTTGGAATAAATTTATTCCGCAGACTTTATATCCTTGGCAAATTGGGTACCCCCACTGATTTTGCCATCTAAATCAAAATAAAAGATTTCCATCAGTTCTTTCTCCCAAACCGTTCCATCTTTCATCACCCTTGTTTCTTTAGAATACACAATGGCGCCCGAAGCCGGGTCTGTGTCATAGATTTTTAGCGGCACAATGGAATAGGGTTCCCAGCTCACAGAGCTATAAGGTGCAAACACCTGAGGCCACATGTCTTTGGTGATGGTCATTTCGTCTCCCTCAGAAGTTGAAAAAACAAAAGTATCCGCAAAGGCCTCTGCACATGCCTCGGCATCCATATTGTTGTAGGCTTCAAAAAGTTTTTCCAAGACATCTACTTCCCCACGGTTTGAGAAAACCAAAGGTCTGCCTCTGTACTCATTGTCCTTACTGCCATAGAACTTTCCTCCCCTTGGAAGACCAAACTCGTTGGAAGGATAGTTTCTTCTCCACTGGCTAAAGCCATTGATTTTTCCATCGGCATTGACAGAAAAAACCTCCATTAGGTTTTGCTTTTGGGTGGAGCCATTGTTCCACTCTCTGTCTTCTACAGACCACGTCAGTACCAAGTCATTATCAGAGCCTACCAGTTTGACAGGAATCACCGCCCAAGGCTTCATGTCCAAGCTTTTCATCTTGCTGTGCCAATCACGGTGCCCATCCCCGTAGTTACTCACGTAGGTAGAGTCGTAATAGCTCAATTCGGTTTCCACATCGTTGGCGTTGTAGGCTGCTACGCTGTTCATCACTACGTTTACCGCTGAGGAGCTACCCAACATATATGGGTTGCCGGAGAGTTCTCCTTGCCCCATAAACTTTCCCGCAGTGGCAGGAGATTGTTGCGCCATAGCCACCAATGGGAACAGCATCAAATAGTAAAAAAGGTTTTTCATTTTTTGTTGTTTTTTCGTTAGTTTGCTAAATATATATATAAAATCTATTAAAAATATTGAATCTATTTTAATTATTTATTAATTTCATTGGAATTATGATAACCTCAATAATCGAACGTGTTTTTTCCGAAAAAACAAAAAAACACAGCGAGCGCTTTATCATCAACATAGCCATCGTCAGCTTTGTAGCGCATTTGATGGTGATTTTTGCCAATGATCTGGGGTGGATTGCTGTAGCTCAAAACAACAGCTTGTTTACCAACCCCATTGCAGCCATCTACACCCCTTTCTCGTTTATTTTGATATATGAGGTCTACCTATTGATTTACTACCTGCCAAAATCTATGACCATCTACATCGGCAAGCAATACGAAATCATCATGCTCATTGTGATCAGAAGGCTGTACAAAGACCTGTCACAACTAGAGCTCAGTGCCGACTGGTTTAGCATCAAAGAAGACTTGCAATTCACCTACGACATCTTAGGAACCATCATACTGTTCTTACTCATTCATCTGTTCTACAAAATGAATAAAGAAAGGGTTCGAAAGCTCTTAAAACTCACAGAAACAAGACCTGAAATTGTTCGATTTATCAAAATCAAAAAAGTCATCGCTCTGGTGTTGGTACCTGTTTTCTTGGTGATGGCTAGTATCGCATTTGGACAATGGGCCTACCTAACTTTGATCAACCCCAATCAGATAGGAAATCTCTCCAATATCAACAACCTGTTCTTTGACGAGTTTTTTACGGTCTTAATTCTGGTGGATGTATTGCTCTTGTTGTTCTCTTTTACCCATACAGATAAGTTCAACAAAGTGATCAGAAATTCCGGGTTTGTCATTTCGACCATTTTGGTCAAACTGTCATTTGGTGCCGAAGGGCTTTTGAATTCCGTACTGATCATTTCCGCCGTTGGTTTTGGCGTACTGATTTTATGGATTCATATGATGTTTGAAAAGAATAAGATTCCAACCAATTACTAAAGCCTATTTGGCCACGTTGACCACACGGGTTTCTCGGATGACAGTGACCTTTACCTGACCCGGATAAGTCATATCGGTCTGGATTTTCTGAGAAAGCTCAAAAGACAATTGGGCCGCTTGGTCATCACTTACTTTTTCACTCTCGACCATCACGCGCAACTCGCGCCCTGCTTGAATCGCATAAGCATTTGTCACCCCTTTAAATCCATAGGCGATGTCTTCCATCTCCTTGAGACGCTTCATATAGCTATCCAGCACCTGACGGCGCGCGCCCGGACGGGCTCCTGAAATGGCATCACACACTTGCACAATAGGCGCAAGCAAGGACTTCATCTCGATCTCGTCGTGGTGTGCACCTATGGCGTTACACACATCGTCTTTCTCGCCATATTTTTCGGCCCATTGCATGCCCAGTATGGCATGGGGCGTTTCGGTCTCTTCTTCGGGAACTTTTCCGATGTCGTGAAGCAAACCCGCGCGCTTGGCCAGTTTGGAACTCAGCCCTACCTCAGCAGCCATGATACCACAGAGCTTGGCCACCTCACGCGAATGCTGTAAAAGGTTTTGACCATAGGAAGAACGATACTTCATACGCCCCACCGCCTTGACCAACTCGGGGTGCAGGCCGTGAATCCCCAAATCAATCACAGTGCGCTTACCAACCTCGGTAATTTCGTTTTCGATTTGGCGGGCGGTTTTCTTCACCACTTCTTCTATGCGTGCAGGGTGAATACGCCCATCACTCACCAAACGATGCAGAGACAGTCTGGCAACCTCACGACGCACCGAGTCAAAGCATGACAGTATGATGGCTTCGGGGGTGTCATCGACTATGATTTCTACACCAGTAGCCGCTTCTAAAGCACGTATATTCCGACCCTCTCGACCAATGATACGACCTTTGACCTCATCGGAGTCGAGGTTAAAAACCGACACACAATTCTCTACAGCTTCTTCGGTGCCAACACGCTGAATGGTGTTGATGACAATTTTCTTAGCCTCTTGGGTGGCAGAAAGTTTGGCCTCTTCTATCAAACGTTGTGTTAAGGCCATGGCTTCTGTCTTGGCCTCCTCACGCAAAGACAATACCAACGCCTCTTTGGCCTCAGCGGCAGATAAAGACGCTATTTCCTCTAGGGCAGCTACTTTCTGCTTGTGCAATTTGTCAAGACTGCTTTGTTTTTTCTCCAAACTCTTTACACGCTCTTCATAGTGTACACGTTGATCTTCAAGCTTGTCGTTGAGTTTCTTTTGCTTGGAGAGCTCTTGCGATATTTGCGATTCCTTATCACGGATGCGCTTTTGCGCTTCTTGGGTCTTTTGATCGCGCTCACGAGTTTTTTTCTCATGTTCGGCTTTCAGCTCCAAAAACTTTTCCTTGGCTTCGTAGATCCGATCTTTTTTGATTCGGTCGCCTTTCTCTTTGGCTTGATAAATGATTTTATCGGCTGCCGACTTGGCTTCCTCTATGTGTTTGGCGGCTCTTTTGCGCATCAGCCCTTGGGCTATCAACAGACCAATAACGATCCCTACAATTGCTGCACCGATAAGATATATTTCGTTTGCTTCCATAATGTTTTTAATAAAAAAAGCCTACACCAGCGGAGTTTTGTATAAACTCTAAATAAACAGGTTTGAGGCTAACAAATTGTTCAAGGATCCGTTCGGGACGGCTTGCTTTTGCAATCTAAACTCACCTCTTTTAATAGAATTAGCGTTGAGTTTATCAAAAATAAAACTGATGCAGGCAGTAACTTACTTATGTAACAGAACGTTTTAGGCCGATGCTAAATCGATAAGCTCCTGATGAATTGTGTGCAACTTGGCCTTTACATCTTCACTATTCGAACGATGTTTGTCCTCCTCTTGGGCCAAACGCACAGCCAACTGCAGTGCGCACATGGCCAATACGTCTTGCTTGTCTTGGACCGCATAATTCTGCTCGTAGTGCTTCATCATCTCATCTATTTGTTTGGCCGAGGCACGCAAACGTGCTTCTTGGCCCTGAGACACGCTCAGTGGGTAGATGCGATCCGCAATAGAGACTTTTATCTTTTGCACTTTATCAATCTAAGGACACTTGCGCCAAGCAAGCATCTATTTCTTCTATCAGTCTATCGATTTGCTTTTTAGCCTTCGATGAATTTCCGTCACTGCCGGCTATTGAAGTGGCTGTCTGAAGGGCTTGGTGTTTCATTTTCCATTCTTGAATAGATTCGTTTTTTTTGGACAACTCATGCTGCATCTTGGACAATTCCTCACGGAGTGATACATTGGCTTTTTTTAGCTGATGCATCTGGTCTGAAACAGCACGCAAACGTTGCTCAATAGAATTCACCAATTCAGGAAGCGCCTGCATACAATAAGTCTTCAATAGCTTATACCAAAGATAGGATTCCCACCCGACTTACACAAGCTGAAAAAGGGTTTTGGTTTCCCAAACAAAAAGCTATTTTTATGGCATGCAGAATGCATCTATTCTTCTTGCTGTACTATTTTCCCTTGCCCTTCATGCCCAGAAAGATGCAGACCCATACCACATACCTGTTGACATCCCTATTTTTTTGTCGGGTACTTTTGGTGAGCTGAGGGGAAGTCATTTCCATGCGGGCATCGATATCAAAACCCAAGGAAGAGAAGGCATCCCGATTCGTGCAGTCAAGAAGGGCTACGTAGCGCGAATCAAGGTAGCTACTTCGGGCTATGGCAAAGTCCTCTATGTTGCTCACCCTGACGGCAACACCTCAGTATATGCCCACCTGAGAAATTTTTCCCCGAAAATAACGGCTTTGGTACGTCAAAAGCAGTATGAAAAAAAGTCTTTTCCCGTTGAACTATTCTTAGACCCCGAAATCCTTCCCATAGAAGCCAAAGAAGTCATAGCCTACTCTGGAAATACCGGAGGTTCTCTCGGGCCACACCTCCATTTTGAGCTACGTGAAACAGACACCCAAATGCCAATCAATCCGCTTTTGGGCTTTTATGAAGTAACCGACACCACACGACCTGTTATTCATACCCTCATGGGATATCCGGCAGACACAGCTGCCGTTATAAACGGCATGAAAAAGCCCATTCAAATCCCCTTAAAAAAATTGAATGACAGCATTTATATAGCCGAAAAAATCAAAGCCATCGGAAAAATCGGATTCGGAATCGGTATCTATGACCGTTTGGACAATACCTACAACAAAAACGGCGCCTTTTCCATAGAAGCTCATGCCAACGGTGCCAAAGTTCACGAAATCAGATTCGAGAAATTTAGGTTTTCTGATTCCGAACATATTCATGCCCTTATCGACTATCCACGCTACAGCAAGACGCGATCTAAAGTTCAAAAACTCTTTCGGGATAACGGCAACGAATTGGCTTTTTTTGATACCGTCGAAAGTGGTTTTTTACAAATCGAAGCTGACAAAGACTACGCCTATCGCATCCGTGCAGCAGATGCCAACGGGAACACACGTTTTGTGTTTGTCCCCATTGAGGGAAAAGAGCAAGAAACTGTCGTGAATATTGAAGAGGAAACGCCCGGAAAAATCATTTATACAGACCGGGACTACTTGTTTCGTTTTGAGGATGCGGAAGCCTACCTTCCTAAAAAATGCTTATACGACGAACACAAGCTGGACATCAGGTTCGAAGAAGACAGCCTGCACGTCGAGAAAGCGCATATTCCAGTTCGTAAACCCATACGAATACGCCTCAAAGCTCCCGACTCCATACAAGGGCATTATTTGGGAATTCGAGATACCAAAAATGAAATTCAGTTTTTGAGTGCCCAACAGAAAGATGGGTTTTTTGAGGCGCGTGTAAAACAAACTGGGGTTTTTACCATCGCCCAAGATACCATAGCCCCCACCATAGTGCCGGTACGTAAATACAACAACCAATGGCTTTCTAACTTTCGCAGTTTGCGGTTCAAAATTTCCGATGACCAGACGGGTATTAAATCATACACCGCAACCATTGATGGTAAATGGGCGTTGTTTGAGTATGAACCCAAAAAGGATGAAATCACCTTTTGGTTCGATGATTATTTTTTACTAGAAGGCACAAAACATCTTTTGGAAATCAACGTTAAAGATCAGGTGGGTAACACAACAAAACATAACTTGACATTTTATAGAAAAAAATGAAAAAAACGTACTTGTTTGTTTTATGGATGTTTTGGGGTGTTTCAATCGCCCAACAAGGAGTTGTACGCGGTGTGGTTACCGATCAAAATCAACTGCCCCTACCCAACGTCAGTGTGATTTCTGGCACCCAAGGAACCACCTCCAACGAAAACGGGTTTTATTCCATTCCCCTATCACCGCAAACCCAACAAACCTTGACTTTTAGTCATATTGGCCACAAGCCTGCAGTGGTGACAATTTCTCTAAAGCCTGGAGAGATTTTTGAGCTAAACCCGGTTCTCAGCACAGAAATTGACCAGTTTGGAGAGGTGGTTGTCCGTGCCAATGCCCAAGCCCAAGTCAAGGGGCTAACCGTTTTAACACCTGCCACCATTCGGAACATTTCGGGTGCCAATGCGGGAGTGGAAAATTTGCTATTAAGCCTTCCGGGAGTCAATGCCAACAACGAACTCAGCACCCAATACGCTGTTCGGGGTGGCAACTATGACGAAAACTTGGTATATGTCAATGAAATTGAGGTCTATCGCCCATTATTGATACGCTCCGGACAACAAGAGGGGCTTAGTTTTTTAAACGCAGATTTGATTCAGCAAGTGCAATTTTCTGCAGGAGGTTTTGAAGCCATCTATGGAGACAAAATGTCCTCGGCCTTGGACATCCAGTACCAAACTGCGCCGGGCAATGCCACCAAAATGTCTGCGAGCTTGCTAGGTGGAAATGTCAGTTGGGGTATCGAAAAGAAAAAATGGAGTGCCATTAGCGGGGTTCGATATAGAGACAATAGCTTGTTGGTCAATCAAAAAGAAACCCAGACCAACTACAGGCCGAGCTACACCGACTTCCAGAGCTTTATCACCTACCGCGCTTCAGACAAACTTGTGTTCAACGCCCTAGCTTCTCATTCAATCAATCGCTACAATTATGCGCCAAGCACAAGGCAAACCAACTTTGGTACCATAGACCAACCGATGGCTTTGGTGGTGTTCTATGAAGGCAACGAGGTAGATAGATACTTGACCTCGCTAGGAGCCTTAAAAACCACTTGGTTGCCCAATTCAAATAACAGTTTTCGACTCATTGTGTCTGGCTATCAAGCCCAAGAATCTGAATATTTTGACATTTTGGCCCAATATAGATTGGGTGAACCCAATACTGACATTGGCGGAAACGATTTGGGAGAAGTGATGTTTACCCAAGGTGTCGGTTCACAACTTACCCACGGAAGAAACAACCTCAATGCCCAAATTGCAGAGGTCAAACTAAAAGGAAAGCACGTTCACAAAAACCACCAAATCGATTGGGGACTGGGCTATAAAAAAGAACAAATCAACGACAGGCTTGTCGAGTGGGAAGTGGTTGATTCATCAGGGTTTTCATTGCGACCCCCTAGCGGTAGTGACCGTAACGATGAGCCGTACACCCCATTTGTCGGTCCGCTGGAGGCTTTTCAGAATGTGCGAACCACCAACCAAACAGACATCCAACGCCTAACAGCCTACACTCAATGGAGTCACAAAGGTTTGTGGAAAAACACCTTGTATTGGTTCAATTTGGGTGTTCGCACCCACCGATGGCAGGTCAATTCTCAAAACGCCCAATGGATAGTCAGCCCACGTGCTCAGTTGAGTTTTAGACCCAAAAACAAGGAACAGGTTTTGTATAGGTTGGCAGTCGGAGACTATGCGCAACCGCCTTTTTACAGAGAGTTGAGGGGTGCCGATGGAATGGTCAATCCCGAAGTGAAAGCCCAACGAGCCATGCATATTGTAGGTGGTTACGAACGAAGTTTTACGATGTGGAAGCGGCCGTTTGTGTTTCGCTCTGAACTCTACTACAAACGCTTGCGTGACCTCAACCCCTACACCCTAGAGAATGTACGCCTGAGGTACAGGGCTGACAACAGTGCCACAGGGCATGCCTATGGCTTGGATTTGCGTCTCAACGGAGCGTTTGTGCCGGGAACGGAATCTTGGATCAGTCTGGGTCTTATGTCCACAGAGGAAAACATCGACGGTCAAGGATATATCCCCAGACCTACCGACCAAAGACTGAAGTTCGCCATGCTGTTTCAAGACTATGTGCCCAGCATGCCCTTTCTGAAAATGAACCTGAACTTGGTTTACAATACCGGTTTGCCGGGGGGCTCACCCAGCTATGCCAATCCCTATGATTTTCAAGCAAGACTGAGAGACTACAAACGTGCGGATTTGGGAATTTCTTATGTACTAAATGACCCCAACCAAAACCGAAAAAAAATCCCGGGATTTGAAACCTTTGCTTTGGGAGTAGAAATCTTTAACATTTTCGATGTGCAAAATGCCATTACCAATACTTGGGTCAGAGATGTATCGAGTAAAAGGCAGTTTGGCATTCCCAACTTTATGACGCCTCGAGTGTTTAATGTGAAAATATCTGCCAGTTTCTAACTGTTGGCGTATTCTAATAGCACCTCAACCAAGCGATCGACTTCTTTTTGTGTATTGAATTTTGAAAAGGAAATCCTGATGGAGGGCATGGCCTGCTGTTCTTCATCCAAAATATGCTCCAACACATGTGATCCCGATTCGCTTCCTGACTGGCAAGCACTTCCTTTGGAGCATGCGATGCCTTGCAAATCCAAACTAAAGCCTAAGAGAGCCGCTTTGTCCAAAGGAATGGGCAAACGCACATTGATGATGGTATAGGTGCTTTGATCCATGTCGGCACAACAACCATTAAAATACGCATCCGGAAAGGCTTTTTGCAGTGTTTTCAATGCATAGGATTTCAAGTCGGTTATATAGGCTCGGTCCTCATCCATGTTTTTGTAGGCCTGCACAAAGGCCTCTTCCATTCCGGCGATGTTATGAACAGATTCCGTACCGGCACGCAAACCCCGTTCTTGAGCACCTCCGTGAATCATGGGAGCCAAACCTGAACTTTTACGCACAAACACAAAACCTACTCCTTTAGGGCCGTGAAACTTATGGGCAGCAGCCACCAAAAAATCTATGGGTGTTTCTGAAAGGTCCAGTCGGTAGTGACCCACGGACTGTACGGTGTCCGAATGAAACAAAGCGTTGTTATCCTTACACAAATTTGCAACTCGATGAAGGTCAATAAAAGTGCCTAATTCATTGTTGATATGCATCAGACTTACCAGCTTTTTGGAGTCATCTTGTTGAAGCAAACGCACCAAATCGTTATAATCAATTTCACCACTGGGTTTTACGCCTACATACCAGACCTGCACTCCAAAAGTTTGTTGGAGGTGTTCTACTGCATGCAACACGGCATGGTGTTCTATGGGAGAAGTGATGATGGTCTTCACCCCCAATGATTGTACGGCACTTGTGAGTATCATATTGTCACCCTCCGTACCACCCGAAGTGAAAATAATTTCTGCAGGCTTGACATTGAGTTCTTTGGCAATGGTCTTACGTGCTGTCTCTACTATGGCTTTGGCCTCTCGACCTGTACCATGCACAGAGGAAGGATTGCCAAATTGGGCAGACAAAACCTTTTGCATACGGGCTACAACCTCGGGTAGTATAGGTGTGGTCGCAGCATTGTCAAAATAGATGGGGTTCATATAGATTATGGGGTATTAGGGTTCAAACTTTTGAAGCGTGTCAGTGATGATATCCACGCATGCCAACAATTGTTGCTCGGTGATAACAAGCGGGGGCGCAAACCGGATGATGTTTCCGTGGGTGGGTTTGGCCAACAAACCCTTTTGCATAAGGGCCACACATATGTTCCAAGCAGTATCTCCTTCTGGATGATCATTGATCACAATGGCATTGAGTAAACCCCGGCCGCGTACCAGACTCACAATCTGACTTTGATCTATATAGGCTTGCATCTTGGATCTGAATAGTTCACCCAAGCGGCGGGCGTTTTGAGCCAATTTTTCATCGCGCACAACTTCCAAAGCGGCTACGGCCACCGCACTTGCTACAGGGTTTCCGCCAAATGTACTACCATGTTCTCCAGGCTGAATCACAGTCATAACCTCTCTGTTGGCCAATACGGCTGAGACGGGATATACACCGCCACTCAAAGCTTTACCCAAAATCAAAATATCAGGGCGGGCATAGGTGTCTTCTTGTTGTTCGCAAGATTGATCACAGCTACAATCACCACATACTGCCAACAAAGAACCCGTACGGCCAATGCCGGTTTGGATTTCATCAGCCATAAACAATACATTGTGTTCTTGACACAAATCTCGAACGGCTTTCATATAGTTCTTGTCAGGCGTATACACGCCTGCTTCTCCCTGAATGGGCTCTACCAAGAATCCAACCACATTGGGGCGCGCTTCCAATGCCTCTTTTAGCGCTTGGGTGTCGTCATAAGGAATAGAAACAAATCCAGGGGTATATGGCCCAAATTCGTTGGTTGCCACAGGGTCGTGTGAAAAAGAAACTATGGTCGTTGTGCGGCCGTGAAAATTGTTTGCACAAACGATAATTTCAGCTTGATTTTGAGGGATATTTTTTTTCTGATATCCCCATTTTCTAGCCAGTTTGATCGCTGTCTCTACTGCTTCGGCACCGGTATTCATAGGGAGCAACATATCGAAACCAAAATACTGTGTCGCCATCTCTGCATAAGGGCCAAATTTATCATTGTGAAAAGCACGAGAAGTGAGCGCCAAGTTTTGAGCTTGCCCAATGAGCGCATTCGTAATTTTTTGATGGCCATGCCCTTGGTTCACGGCAGAATAGGCCGAAAGAAAATCAAAATATTTTTTGCCTTCTACATCCCAAACATAAACGCCTTCACCACGCGCCAACACTACCGGCAGGGGGTGGTAATTGTGGGCGCCATACTGATGCTCCGCATCAATAAAAGCTTGGGTACTTGTAAGGGCTGTTTGCTTCATTCTTGGGATTTCGTACGAAGGTAAACAAATACCCAACAATAGAAAAAAATTTAGATGGACATACCGAAAATTCGTTCTATTTCGTTCAGTAGTTTTTTGTATTTGCCGCGAGGCACCCCCAACCGAAAACCATTCGACATCACACAAGTGTATGTTCCAAGTCTTTCAATACGTGCAATTTCTCTGATATTGATGATAAAAGAGCGGTTGAGTTTGTAAAACACATCAGGATCCAAAATACGCTCAATTTTGGTCAATGCTTGAGAACTCTGCCGGACAGACTCATCGCGCATCACCACAGAAGACCTGGCCCCATCTTCATATACGGACTCAATAAAGACAATGTCTTTTACGGGGACAAATTCAATTTCTTTTTTGTGCCGAACAGGAATGGATTGATTGAGGGTGTAGTTGTTATTGGCAAAGCGACCGATGACCTTGGCATCAAAAATAGATTGTTCGTTTTTGTGTATTCTTTCTTTGATTTTGGATATGGTCTCTTTTAAATCTTGAATCTCTATGGGTTTAAGCAAGTAATCGACAACCTCATATTGAATTGCCTTGAGTGCGAACTCATCATGAGCCGTACACATGACCACATGTACATCTGAATGGTCTATGTTGTCCAACAGATCGAAACCACTGCCGTCATCCAATACAATGTCCAAAAAAAGTACATCGGTAGTATTGTCCTCAAAATAGGCTTCTGCCAAAGATCTTCGGCTAAATTCGGCATCAACCTCTAGCTCCGGGCAATATTTTTTAATGTAGTAGGATAAAAGCTCCACATTACGTGGCTCATCATCAACTATGACACAATTCAATTTTTTCATGGTACATTTGGTTCATCACAATCCAATACAACAAATGACAAATTTTTTTGTCAATATAATAATAATTTGGATGATTAATTTGCCATTAGTAGGTTTTATTGGGTTCACAACAAATGTAATAAAAAATGAATTTTATTGAAAGTACCGCCAATCCACAGCTCAAGGAAGTTAGTGGATTGATTGCCAAATCCGGGCTGCGAAAGAAGAGTGATGCTTTTGTCATAGAAGGTCAAAGAGAGATTGATTTGGCCATACGCTCGGGCTTTCATCTCAAAAAATTGTTTTGGTGTCCCCAACTGTGGGAAGCGCAAGCATTTGAAGAATGGAAAAAAAATAGGCACCTAGATGGACCTATTGTCGGGCTTTCTGAAAAAGCCTACAACAAAATCTCTTATCGCAGCAGTACGGAAGGACTGATTGGCCTGGTTTACAAAAAAGATTTTTCGTTAGCCTCACTTAAACCCTTTGAAAAAAATCCGCTTATACTGGTAGTGGAACAATTAGAAAAACCAGGGAATTTAGGCGCCATCCTTCGCACTTCAGATGCAGCTCAGGTGTCATGCGTATTGGTGGCTCAGCCCAAAACGGACCTGTATAACCCCAATATCATACGTTCTAGTGTAGGGGGTTTTTTTTCAGTTCCTATTGGGGTTGGAACCAACGAGGAAGTCCATAGTTTTTTGCAAAAAAATAACCTCAATGTGTATGCTGCATGTTTGCAAGACGCAACGGACTATTACAAACAAGACTATGTGCCACCCACAGCCCTTGTGGTGGGCGCAGAAGACAAAGGCTTGAGTAGGTTTTGGCGGGAACGTGCCGACAAAATCATAAAAATCCCCATGTTGGGCGCGGTCGATTCTATGAATGTTTCGGTCGCGAGTGCGGTTTTGGTTTATGAAGTTTTGCGACAGCGGAATTTCACATAGTAGAATCAAAGGAATTTCTTATTTTTAGGCTATGGCTACAACGGTAGATATACTGGAAGAAAATGCGCTGATTGCCAAAGCATACAAAGAGCTTTTGCGATCTAGCTACCAAACGCTGAGTGCTACGGACAAAAAATTGATTCGCTTGGCATTTGACACCGCTGTTGACGCCCATAAAGACCAACGCAGAAAAAGTGGAGAACCCTACATCATGCATCCCATAGCGGTTGCAAAAATTGTTGCCGATGAAATCGGGCTGGGTGCCCATTCTATTGCGGCCGCATTGCTCCACGATGTGGTAGAGGACACTGCCTACACCATCAGTGACATTGAACAACTTTTTGGTCCGGTGGTTGCCAAAATTGTAGATGGATTGACAAAAATCTCCAGTCTCAAAAAGGACAAAGACGTTTCCTTGCAGGCTGAAAATTTTAGAAAAATGCTGCTCACCCTCAATGACGATGCGCGTGTGATCATCATCAAAATCGCTGATCGTCTGCACAATATGCAAACGCTGGGTGTCATGGCTGAGGAAAAACGTGCCAAAATAGCCTCGGAAACCCTTTACATTTACGCCCCCTTAGCACACAGGATTGGCATGTATAACATTAAAACGAAACTTGAGGACTTGGGACTCAAACACACCGAGTCTGAAGTTTACAACGACATCAAGGCCAAAGTAGAAGAAAGCCTTAAAGGACATGATGGTTTTATTCAAGAGTTTATTTCGCTAGTCCAAAAAAACCTCAAGAAAGAAAAGCTCAAATTTAGCATTGAAGGGAGGCCCAAATCGATTTATTCCATTCGTAGAAAGATGGTCATGAAAAACCTTTCTTTCAATCAGGTTTATGACCTACTTGCCATACGAATTGTCTACAAGTCTACCCCTTTGCAAGAAAAGTTTTTGGCTTGGAAGATTTACTCAATCATCACCGATCATTTTCGCCCCAATCCACTGCGACTACGCGACTGGATATCGGCGCCTAAATCTACCGGCTACGAGGCATTGCACATCACGGTCATGGGACCCAACGGACGATGGATTGAGGTTCAGATACGCTCTGAGCGCATGCACGAGATCGCCGAAAAAGGCTACGCCGCTCATTTTAAATACAAGCATGGCAATCAAGACGAAAAAGGACTCGAATTGTGGCTCAACCGCTTGCGTGAAGTACTTGAAAATCCGAACCCCAATGCAGTCGACTTTGTCAAAGATTTTAAGCTCAACCTTTACGCCAGTGAAATTTTTGTCTTTACCCCCGATGGTGATTTGAAGTCCTTGCCCAAAGGCGCCACACCCATCGACTTTGCCTTTAGCATCCATACAGAAGTGGGCATGCACACCCGGGGCGCGAAAGTCAATGGGAAGATAGTGCCATTAAGCTATGTGCTTCACAGTGGCGATCAAGTAGAGATCATCACCTCAGAAAAAGCAGCCCCCAATCCCAACTGGCTCGACTTTGTGATCACCTCCAGAGCTCGTGCCAAGATTAGGGCTTCTTTGAGAGAAGAAAAGAAAAAGATTGGCGAGGAGGGCAAAGAAATTCTGCGTCGCAAATTGCGACAAATGAAATTTAAGTTTAATGAAAAAACCATCAACAGCCTGGTGGTGTATTTTAAACTCAAAACCAGTCTTGACTTGTTTTACAGAGTGGGGATTGGAACGATCGATAACACCAAACTAAAAAAGTTTGCCGCCGACGAAAACAACAGGTTTTTCCAATTTTTTAGAAGACGCTCTGTCAACAAACCCGATGTTGCCGATTTGAGCCAAGAGGTGGTTACGGCCAATTATGACCAATTGGTATTTGGCAAGGCACAAGAAAAATTGGAATACAAACTCAGCCCTTGTTGCAATCCCATTCCGGGTGATGAGGTGTTTGGATTTGTGACCGTGAGTGATGGTATCAAGGTACATAAAACCGAATGCCCCAATGCCATCACCCTTAGGGCGAATTATGCCTATCGAATCGTCAATGCCAAATGGATCGATTCTACCCAAAGTGAGTTTACTGCCAAATTATTATTGTCTGGACTGGATGATATTGGCTTGGTCAATGAAGTCACACAAATCATATCAACCCACAACAACATCAATATCAAACGTGTGTCTTTCGACTCCAATGACGGGGCTTTTGAGGGCGAAATACTGCTTCAGGTTAAAAATAAAACCCTACTCAACAGGTTGATACAACAGCTGCAAAAAATCAACGGAGTAGACAAAGTGGTCCGTGAATAAAAATCTCCGTAACTTTGCTTCTTTAA
Organism: Flavobacteriaceae bacterium; assembly: GCA_964229545.1. Classification (GTDB taxonomy): domain Bacteria; phylum Bacteroidota; class Bacteroidia; order Flavobacteriales; family Flavobacteriaceae; genus UBA724. The sequence continues at coordinate 43,535 of CAXRDP010000037.1, forward strand.
TCAAATGAATAAGAATCAGGAAATTGTACGTGATGTATTTGTCCAGTTTTTGGACAAAAACGGGCATAGAAAAACCCCTGAACGTTTTGCCATCCTTGAGGAAATCTACCAAAGTGACAATCATTTTGACATTGAGTCGCTTTACCTCAAAATGAAGAACAAGAACTACCGGGTCAGTCGTGCCACACTGTACAATACCATAGAACTGTTGTTGGATTGTGGTTTGGTACGCAAACACCAGTTTGGACCCCAACACGCACAGTATGAAAAGTCCTATTTTGACAGTCAGCACGATCACATTATTTTGACAGATTCGGGAGAGGTAAAAGAATTCTGTGATCCTAGGATTCAAATGATTAAAAAAAGTATCGAAGACGTGTTTGGCGTTGACATCCACAGCCACTCACTCTATTTTTACGCAACACAAAAGAAAAGCAGTAGCTAAATGGCAGTAGACTTACTCCTAGGGCTCCAATGGGGCGATGAAGGAAAGGGAAAAATCGTTGACGTTCTCACAAAAAATTACAACATCATAGCAAGGTTTCAGGGAGGTCCCAACGCAGGGCATACCCTAGAATTTGATGGCATAAAGCACGTATTGCACACCATTCCCTCGGGTATATTTCACCCCGAAGCGATCAACATTGTAGGCAATGGAGTGGTGATAGACCCTGTGATATTCAAAAAAGAGTTGGAAAATTTAATGCCTTATGGGGTGGATTTTAGCAAAAAACTCCTCGTGTCAAGAAAGGCCCATCTCATATTGCCCACTCACAGACTCTTAGATGCCGCTTCCGAAAAAGCCAAAGGTGCTGCCAAGATTGGCTCTACTTTAAAGGGTATCGGGCCTACCTATATGGACAAAACTGGTCGCAACGGTATTCGTGTGGGTGATTTAGAACTCGAAAATTGGAAAGACAAATACAGATCTTTGGCTTCCAAACATGAAGCCATGATAGCTTTTTACAATGTAGAACTAGAATACGATTTGACCACACTCGAAAAAGACTTTTTTGAGGCAGTCGATTTTATGAGAGACCAGCTACAATTTATTGATAGCGAAGCCCATTTGGCGGATGCCCAAAGTGATGGAAAAAAGATTTTGGCAGAGGGTGCGCAAGGGTCATTGCTGGATATTGACTTTGGCACCTATCCCTTTGTTACCTCCTCCAATACGACCGCTGCAGGTGCCTGCACAGGACTGGGAGTAGCCCCCAACGCCATCAAAAATGTGTATGGAATTTTCAAGGCCTATACCACCCGTGTGGGAAGTGGCCCCTTCCCTACCGAATTATTTGACGAAACCGGAAAAACCATTGCAAAAGTAGGACATGAGTTTGGAGCCACAACCGGAAGACCCAGACGTTGTGGGTGGCTCGATTTGGTAGCGCTGAAGTATGCGGTGCAAGTCAATGGCGTCACCGAACTGATGATGATGAAAGCGGATGTGCTTTCAGGAATTGATGAATTGCAGGTTTGCACAGCCTACAAGTATAAGGGTGAAACCATTACCCACTTGCCATATACCTTGGACGACGATCTCATTGAGCCTATTTATACCAAACTGGAAGGCTGGGAAGAAGATCTTACTGGGTTGACTGAAGTCGATGCATTGCCAGAAGAACTGAATCGATATATAGCCTTTATCGAAGACTATGTACAAACTCCCATTCGATTGGTTTCTGTAGGACCGGATCGAAAACAGACCATATTCCGTCCTGAAAAACAATAACGGATGTTTAAAACCTGACGCTCGTGCTGCGATTTTTTCACTTGTTGCTGTTGCTTTGTTGCCTTGTTGGGTATTCACAAGAGGAAAAACAAGTGGACATTCGTCAGTCGGGTTCTTTCGAGGTGGATGAATCACGTTATCCCGGAGCCAAAATCCTAAAAAAAAATGATGAGATACGCGTGCATCTGCATCATGATGGTATGGACATCTGGTCAGATGAGGCCTATTTGTATGAAGCAGACAACTTTTTTGAGGCTTTGGGCAGCGTCGTAGTCCGTCAAGGAGACAGCCTGCAACTGACGAGTGCGTATTTAGAGTATAGCGGCGCCAAACGTTTTGGGGTGTCCAAAACCGATGTCGTATTGGAAAACAACCAAACAACCCTATACACAGATACCTTATATCTTGATAGAATCAAACAAGAGGCTTATTACACCACCAAAGGAACCATCATAGACGAGGAAACAACCATCGAGAGTGTTTCGGGAACTTATTTGATTGAGTCAAAAAAATATGAATTTCAAAACGATGTTGAGATTCAAAACCCGGATTTTGAAATGTTTTCTGACCGTTTGGATTTTTACACCGAAAACAAACATGCCTATTTCTATGGACCCACGACCATTATAGGACCTGACTACGAGGTTTTTTGCCGCCGTGGGTACTATGACACCGAAAACAAAAAGGGCTATTTTCAAAAAGAAGCCGCCATTGACTACAACGCACGCCACATCACTGGAGACAGTATCTACTTCGACGATGGACGTCAATATGCGTCAGCAAGTCGAAATGTACAAATTATAGACACGGTGGACAACAACATCATTCGCGGGCATTTTGGAGAAGTGTTTCAAGCAAATGACTCCGCCATGGTGACCCTAGAAGCTGTGGCTATCAATGTTATTGACAAGGATTCTCTGTACATCCATGCCGATACACTTGTGGCTACCGGTACGCCAGAAGATCGCATTTTGAGAGGGTATTACGGAGTGCGAATCTTTAAATCTGATTTAAGTGGAAAATCAGACTCTATTTATGTACGTCAAAAGCTGGGGAGGACAAAATTGTTGCGCCTACCTCTAAGCGATCGGGATCAACAGTTGCTCACACCCAGTGAAATCACCCAACGCAACCCCGTGTTGTGGTTCGGGAAAAGTCAAATGACGGGAGATGTGGTGCATCTTATCAATGATACCGTAAACAACGTCCTGGATTCTCTTGTGATCTACAATAACGCATTTATTGTGGAGCAAGACTCTTTGAACCACAACAACCACAACCAAATTAAGGGCATTGACCTGTTTGGAAAATTCATAGACAACGAACTCAAAACAGTGGACATTGTTAAAAATGCCGAAATGATTTACTACCTCTATGATGATGAAGACCTGGAGTTGGTAGGAATTGACAAGGCCGTTTGTAGTTCTATGCGTTTGTTGATTGAAGACAATGGCATTAAGACCATTACCTTTTTTACCCAACCCGAGGGCACGGTATTTCCTAAGGAAGACCTTCCTGAAAATGGGCGTAGACTTCCTGCTTTTTTATGGCGTGGTGATGAAATTATTGAATCTATCGACCAGCTGATTATCAATAAATTGCAACCTCCAGCTCCAAAACCCAAGGTTGTTGAAAAGCCATTCAAGAAAAAGAACTTGAAACTGATTCCAAATGAATAGCGCTGAATACACCTATTTTTTGGAGCATCAGGCACAAACCACGGGTGCTCCTATGGGACTGCAGATCAAAAAAGCGCGAGGCAGTTATATCACAGACGTTCACAACAAACGTTATTTGGATTTTGTGGCCGGGGTTTCCGCTTGCACATTGGGACACCGACACCCCAAGGTGGTGCGTGCCATCAGACGTCAACTGCGAAAGCACCTCCACGTGATGGTATATGGTGAGTTTGTGCAGAAAGAACCCGCTTTGCTTGTCAAAGAACTTGCCGATGCGCTGCCAGACAGTCTTTCGTGTACGTATCTGACCAACTCAGGAACCGAAGCCATCGAGGGTGCGCTTAAGTTGGCTAAAAGGGCTACCGGACGTGCAGAAATTGTAGCCGCTCAGCTCGCTTATCACGGCAACACCCAAGGCGCCATGAGTGTGATGGGGTACGAAGCCCGAAAAAGTGCATATCGCCCCCTAATTCCGGGAACTCGTTTTGTGCATTTTAACAACCATCAAGAACTTGACAAAATCAATGAACAAACGGCTGCCGTCATACTAGAAACCATTCAAGGTGGGGCGGGCTTTATTTGCCCCGAAGATGGCTACCTGGAAGCGGTGCGCAAACGTTGCGACGAGGTAGGTGCTCTGCTAATACTGGACGAAATTCAACCCGGTATGGGACGCACGGGCAAATTGTTTGCTTTCGAACACTACAACATCGTTCCCGACATTCTTGTCACCGGAAAAGGGCTAGGAGGCGGACTGCCCGTTGGGGCATTTTGCGCTTCAAAAGACATGATGCAGCTTCTACAGAGTGAACCTGAACTGGGACATATAACCACTTTTGGCGGACATCCCCTGATCGCTGCAGCGTGTAGAGCTACTTTAGAAGAAGTGACAAAAGGGCCTTTGATGCATGAAACCCTAGAAAAGGAACTACTGATTCGAGAACTGCTCGTACATCCTGCCATTACAGAGATTCGCGGAAAAGGCCTGATGTTGGCGATGATTATGAAATCTGATTCCATCGCGAAAAAACTGGTTGAGGCTGCTTTGGCGTCGGGTTTGATTCTTTTTTTCTTGTTATTTGAGCCCAAAGCCGTACGGATTACACCCCCATTAACCATTTCAAAAAAGGAATTAATCAAAGGCTGTAAGCAGATTATCTCTCTGTTAAACAGACTGTGTTGATTAAATTGTTAAAAAAACCAAAGGTGATTTCACCAAAAACCCTTTGGTAGCTTCTAAATTTAAAAAAACAAACTACAGCGCTTATGTCTACCGGCCCTGAAGCCTTTGACCAAAGTCCCATCACACGTTTTGAGACGATGTTACAATCAGATCAAATTCACTTTTTTGACGCCACTGAGTTTGAAGAAATCATTCAGTTTTATATAGACACTGGCAATCTTGGAACCGCTAGAAAAGCACTAGAAATTGGAAAAAAGCAACACCCCGATTTTTCAGGATTGAGACTTCTACAAGTGGAATTAATGTTGCTTAACAATCAATACGAGGAAGCCGAGAAGATTATTGACGCGGTGGGTGAAATGGAACCTTACAACGAGGCGGTCTATTTGCACAAAGCGGTGATTTTGTCTAAGACCATGCGTCACCAAGAAGCGATAGAGTTTCTAAAAACAGGAATGGCATATGCTGAGGATGTACTGGAATTCCACAACCTCCTTGCCATGGAGTATTTGTATTTGGACAGCTTTGTCATGGCCAAAGAACATTTTATAAAATGTATAGACTTGGACCCCAAAGATACCCATGCGATGTACAATATCATTTATTGTTTTGAATCTTTGGAGGACACAGATGGGGCCATAGGTTTTTTAAATGAGTTTCTTGCTAAAGACCCTTACAACGAAGTGGGTTGGCATCAATTGGGAAGACAATATGCTGCCAAAAACCAACCTGAACAAGCTTTAACAGCTTTCGACTTCGCCATTATTTGTGATGATGCCTTTATTGGTGCCTATTTTGAAATGGGTAAGATTCTGGAGAAACTAAAACGATGGAATGAAGCTATTTTGGCATATGAAACTACCCTTCAGATCGACGATCCGACTTCTTTTGCTTTGCTTCGCATGGGGGAGTGTCACAAAGCGTTGGGAAATGTAGCCTTGGCCTTGCGCTTCTTTAAAAATGCTTTGCACGAAGACCCATTGTCCGAAAAGGCATGGATTGCGCTTATTGATTTGTTTTTGATGAAAAACAACCACAAACAAGCGCTTTATTACCTGAAAAAATCCATACAAATCGACAACTCCAATATCGAATTGTGGAAGCGATATGCCACGACCCATCAGACTATGGGCTTGTTGGAAGAGGCCGATATTGCCTATGGCGAATGTGTCAATTTGGGAAACTACGAGTTGAGCACTTTTATACAATGGGCCGATGTGCTCAAGGAAATGCAAGAGTACAATAAGGCAGCCGAGGTTTTGCGTCAAGGACTCGAGTTTTATCCGGAGAACAGCACGCTTAACTTTAGACTGGCTGGCATTTGCCTGCTGAATTCACAAGCAAATGAGGCGCGATTCTTTCTAAAGAATGGCTACCTGTCTGATGCAAAAGAACTGGAAAACTTCTACCTGCAATTTCCTCAATTCAAAAGTTCTTCTTTTGTAAAGAACAGCCTTCCCATCGACCTCTAAACCACTCGATTTAGTACTTTTGTCCTCATTGGAAATATGCGTATGCGTTTGATTGTTTTGTATCTAAAGGGTTTATGTATGGGAGCTGCTGACATTGTCCCCGGGGTTTCGGGTGGCACCATGGCACTGATTACGAACATCTATGAGGAACTCATACGCTCTATCAATAACCTGACATATAGTTCCGTAAAAAAATTATTCAGCAGTGAATACAAAACGGCATGGAAAACACTCAACGGTAGTTTTTTAATCTCTTTGGCCTTGGGGATAGGCACCAGTATTACGGTGTTTGGAAGTTCTATTCAGCAACTGCTTGTTCACCTACCCATTGCGCTTTGGTCTTTCTTTTTCGGTTTGATTCTTATGAGCGCCTTGCTTATTGGAAAACAGATACAAAATCGGTCTTGGAATGTCATAGGATTATTTCTTGTGGGAATAACCATTTCGTTGATGGTGGGATTTTTGAGTCCGGCACAAGCCTCAACTTCCTTGCCCTATCTTTTTTTGTGTGGGATGCTGGCCGTAGTGGCGATGATATTGCCGGGAATTTCGGGCGCCTTTATCCTGATTCTTCTTGGGGCTTACGACACCGCATTGGAAACATTGACGCTCATTCGTGGTTTTAAAACCCAAGGGTTTGTGTTTTTGGCAGCTTTTGCTTTGGGTGGTATCATCGGGCTGAAGGTGTTTGCCAAACTACTACACGGGCTGTACCAAAATCACAAAAACCGCGTTTTGTCTTTGTTGGTAGGCTTTATGCTTGGGTCACTTTACAAAGTTTGGCCATGGAAAAAAAACGTCGCGATAGGAAACGATGACCTCATCAGAGAAATTGCCATATGGCCAGACTTAACTGCGGACAATCATTCATTTTGGTTGGCGGTGCCATGCGCCATCGCAGGCGCAGGACTCATCATGCTTTTTGAGTTTGTAAGCAAAAGAAAAAAATCATGAACCAAAGAGGACTCTACGACAATATACTTTTGGTGATTAAAGGCCTCGCCATGGGTGTGGCCAACAAAGTACCCGGTGTTTCCGGAGGAATTATTGCGGTGGTCACAGGTTTTTATGGAGAGTTTTTGTATTCATTAAAAAGGCTAAACTTCAAAGCCCTTATGCTGCTGCTCACGGGCCGTTTTAGGAGTTTTGTTCAATATACCAATGCGGCCTTTTTAAGCCTTATAACTCTCGGGATTGTCATCAGTTATTTTACTGTTTCTAGGCTGCTCGATTTTGCATTGATCCATTACGAACAACACGTATGGGGTCTGTTTTTTGGCATGGTGCTGATGTCAGCGGTGTTGTTGATACGTGATTTTGGCCGATGGAATTTTAGGTACCTACTTTTTTGTGCCTTGGGGTTTGCCACAGGAGTCTTACTGATTTTTCTAGAACCTGCAGAGGAGAATCGAAGTCTGTTTTTTGTTTTTTTCTGTGGTATGGTAAGTATTATCGGTATGACATTGCCCGGCTTATCGGGTTCCTTTTTGTTGATTCTGATGGGCAACTATGTATTGCTCCTTGTCGATGCAGTCAATGCGCTAGGGGCTTTTGGCGTAGGACTGACACAAAGCATTCCTATGACAGAATTGTACAACACACATAAAGAACTACTCAACATACTCTTAGTGTTTATTCTTGGGTCTCTCACCGGGCTGGTAGCCATATCGAGCCTTCTCCACTATGTACTGATGCGTTACGAAAAGCGTTTGAGAACGCTCATCATTGGTTTCATTATAGGTTCGCTACCCATTTTATGGCCTTGGTCTGAACACCGAACCATCGGTAGCACATTAGGGGAAACAACACGAACCGTTGTTTTGGAACAAGGAACCATGTATACAATTATGTGGCTTGTGTTGGGGGGTGTTCTTGTATTTGGATTGGATTTGTATGAAAGAAAAAAATAGAGTTTTCGGCTTGTTGGGTCGCAACATTGACTATTCCTTTTCACGCGGATATTTCTCAGAAAAATTCGAAAAAGAGGGTATTGATGCGGTTTATAAAAATTTTGACCTTCAAGACATATCCGAACTGTCAAGCGTTTTAGAAAAACAATTGATACATGGTCTTAATGTGACCATTCCATACAAAGAGGAAGTCATTCCTTATTTGGATGAGCTGGACAAGACAGCCCAAAAAATTAGTGCTGTCAATACCATTGTATTTAAAGAAGGAAAACGAATCGGGTTCAACACAGACTGTATTGGGTTTGAGCGCGCTTTAAAAACCAAACTGAAACCCCACCACAAAAAAGCTTTGGTGCTGGGAACAGGGGGCGCGTCAAAAGCTATATGTTATGTGTTCGAGCAATTGGGCATCGAATACCAAATGGTTTCCAGAACAGCGGGCTTACACAAAAAAACATATTCCCAATTGGAGACCAATGATTACCACACACATTCTGTAATCGTAAACTGCACACCTGTGGGCACCCATCCAAATGTCGAAGACAAACCACCCCTAGACTACTCCCAAATCAGTGAAAAACACCTTCTATTTGACCTGATTTATAACCCCAGCGAAACGCGCTTTCTTGCCTTAGGCAAGGAGTGTGGTGCTGACACCTCCAATGGTCTTTACATGCTTCAAAAGCAAGCAGAAGCCGCATGGGAACTGTGGAATCGGTAAGTTTTTTTCATAGTTTTTTAGAATTCTTATATTAGGGTTGACAAACCGCTTACAAACCATGCAAGAAAGTAACGACACACATTTGCACGATGCAAATGAAGAACAGGTGGGCAACGAGGCCCCTAAGCAAGAGGAAAAAACAGATAAAGTAACTCCTCAAGAAGAAAGCCATGCCCAAAATCAGGAGGAAGAAACCCAAGAGAACACAGATGAGCTCACTGAGGATTACAGTGCCATGGAGCTCGATGAACTGGTAAAGGCGCTGGAGAAATTACTTAGCACAGGTAAAGTTCATCATTTTAGAAAATCATTTGATGCGCTTATTGCTACTTTCAATAAAAAATACCGAACCCTTATCAACTCAAAAAAACAAGCCTTTGTTGAGGGGGGTGGAATTGAGGAGGACTTTGAAATCATCATTCCGGAAAAGTCCCAGTTTGAATCTCTTGTAAAACGTTACAAAACAGAACGCAGCCAATACTATAAAGAGTTTGAAAAAAACCTACAAACAAACCTAAAAATACGCCTGGAGTTGATTGAAGAGTTGAAAGAACTCATCGGGCTTGATCAACCCATAGGGGAAACTTACAAGCAGTTCAAAACGCTCCAAAACAAGTGGCATGAAACAGGGCATGTACCCAGAACAGAGGCCAATAATGTTTGGAGAACCTATCGCCACCACGTGGGTATTTTTTATGATTTTCTCCACCTCAATCGTGAGTTTCGCGAATTGGACTACAAATACAACTACGAACAAAAACTCAAAGTTATCGAAGAGGCTGAGGCTTTGGTCGGAATGGAAGACATTCAAAAAGCATTCAGAAATCTTCAAGACCTGCACAAGCGCTGGAAAGACGAACTCGGGCCCGTGGCCAAAGAACACGGAGATGCTTTGTGGGAACGTTTCGGAGAAGCGACAAAGATCATACATGACAAGCGTCAGTATTTTCTAAAAAATCAGGAACTTATTTTGGAAGAAAACCTTCAAAAAAAGCAATTGATTTTGGAACAGATGAAGAGTTTGAACGAAGAGCAAGCAAACTCGCACAGTGCCATGCAAAAACAGATCAACAAAATGGAAGGCCTTAGAACTTCCTTTTTTGACATTGGCCACATCCCAAAAAGCCAAAATGATTCCGTGTGGGCAGACTTTAAAAAAACCATGGGGGTATTTAGTCGAAAGAGAAACAATTTCTACAAGAATCTCAAAAAATCCTACAACGAAAACCTCCAAAAACGTTTGGAGATCATCAAAGAAGCTGAGGAACTCAGCCAATCTGATGATTTTAAAAACACAACTCCCAAAATCATTGCACTACAAAAAAAATGGAAAGAAACCGGAGCGGTTTCAAGAAGGCAAAACGATAAGGTTTGGAAAGAATTCAGAGCCGTATGAAACGCCTACTTTGACCGTATGGATACCAGCCTAAACCACGCGACTGCTCAGGAGCAAGAAGCATGGAACAATAAATCTGAGCTGTTGAAAACTGTGCAATCATTTACCGAACCAGACGAAGGAAGTGTTGAACAGGTCGAGTCTTGGGTGGAATCGTGGAGCAACTTAGGGGCTGTAGCCAAAAACAAGCAACACATCGAAACCAAATTTGTTACTGCCATCGCAAAAGCCTACAAAACTCTCGGGCTAAGCGCTGAAGAGATTCACAACAAACGCTATGCGCTGCAATTGCACCTTATGGCCGACCAACCCGATGCTTTACACAAAGAAAGAGCAACAATTCAGAGAAAAATAGAGGAAACCAAACAGCAAATTATTCAATTGGAAACCAATATGCAGTTCTTTAGCGAAAATTCCTCGGACAATCCTATTGTAGCCAAAGTAAATAAAGACATTCAAAAGCATCAAGCAACACTGGAAAAACTCAAGGAAAAGAAAAGGATGTTAAAGTCAATCTGATTTAGACATTTCCTTAGCTGATTGCCATAGTTTTTCTAAAGCATCCAAATCGAGGTCAGCCATTTTTTTACCACGGTCCTGAAGTTGTTGTTCCATCAACTCAAAACGATCGACAAACTTTTGGTTGGTTCGTGCCAATGCATCGTCTGCATTGATCCCCATAAAGCGCGCATAATTGACCAATGAAAAAATCAAATCTCCGAATTCGGCTTCCGTTTTCGAGTTGTCTCCATTTTGTACCTCCTCCAAAAACTCTCCCAGTTCTTCTTGGATTTTCAGTGCAACATCCTCTGTTTTTTTCCAGTCAAATCCCACACCAGCGGCTTTCTCCTGCATGCGATGTGCCTTCACCAAACTGGGCAATCCTTTCGGTACACCTGCCAGTACCCCATTTCGACCTTCTTTGAGTTTGATCTGCTCCCAATTTTGCTTGACTTCCTCCTCGTTTTGCACTTCCACATCTCCATAAACATGTGGATGACGCTGGATGAGCTTGTCACAAATCTCGTTGGCCACATCGGCGATATCAAAAGCACTGCGTTCACTTCCAATCTTCGCATAAAACACAATGTGCAACAACAAATCGCCCAATTCCTTTTTGACCTCTTCTGCATCATCTGCCAAAAGGGCATCGCTTAACTCGTAAGTCTCCTCGATGGTCAAGTGTCGTAAACTTTCAAATGTCTGCTTTCGATCCCATGGACATTGGTAGCGCAACTCATCCATAATGGTCAGCAAGCGGTCAAAAGCCTGAAGTTGTTGGGTGCGCTTGTCCATCAAATATTAAGTGATTTTTTATCAGCAAATGTCATGGGATAATCGGCTTCGACTTTGCCCCTGGCAATTTGTGTAAGCTTGGATTTAAGTAACTTTTTTTTGAGTGCACTCAATTTGTCGGTAAACAAAATGCCTTCTATATGATCGTATTCGTGCTGAACAATACGCGATGCAATGCCATAAAGTTGCATTTGTTGGGGTTTAAAATTTTCATCCAAAAACTCAATGCTTATCTCATCTTTGCGGCTCACATCCTCCCGAATGTCAGGAATGCTCAAACAGCCTTCGTTGAAGTCTTCCATAACCCCACTTCTGGCCACTATGGTAGGATTGATAAACACATGTTTAAATTCTTTGAGCGCCTTTCGCTCTGACAAAATCAGGTCAGTATCTCTATAAAATGGACTGCCATCAACCACAAAAAGTCGAATCGGCAAACCGATTTGGGGGGCAGCCAAGCCCACACCATTGGCACCATACATGGTCTCCCACATATTTTTGATAAGCTGATTGAGGTCGGGATACTTCTTGTCGATCTCAGCCGCCTTCTGTCTGAGTACCGGATGTCCATATGCAACAATGGGTAATATCATAGTGTGTTTTTTTGCGCGGCCAAAAAAGATTGTAGTATAAGCGTGGCACTTACCTTATCCACCAGACCTTTGTTGGATTTGGCTTTACGAGTGAGTCCGGCGCTAGCAATCGATTGAGCCGCAATTTTTGAAGTAAAGCGTTCGTCGTAGGTGTAATGGTTCCATTTTGGGAATCGGGACTTGCATTCGTTGACAAATGTTTCCACATGCGCAGTCATCTCGGAGGGTTGGTTGTGAAGACGCATGGGCATACCCACCAACAATCCGGAAACATCAGCCGTTTTTTGGAAGTTCTCTATAAAGTCAAATATTTGATGGGTCGCTATGGTATCATGGCCAAAGGCAAACACTTGTGCGTCGTCTGTAACGGCTACCCCACAGCGTTTGAGTCCGTAGTCTATAGCGATAATCCTACCCATAGTTGCAAAAATACGCTTATTGATACAATTTGTGTACGAACCTATTTTTTGCTCAATTGACCTTATATTTGAAAAAAAAATTGATCATGACGCATTTACAGAACACCATAGAATCCGCTTGGGACAACCGCGAATTGTTAAAACAAGAAGAAACCCAAAAAGCCATTCGCGCTGTCATCGCCGCTTTGGACGCGGGCGAACTTCGTGTGGCTGAACCCCAAGCCTCCGGATGGCAGGTCAATGAGTGGGTCAAAAAAGCGGTGGTGCTCTACTTCCCCATACAAGGCATGGAAACCCTTCAAGCCGGACCGCTAGAATTTCATGATAAAATTCCTTTAAAAACCGGATACAAAGAAAAAGGCATCCGTGTGGTACCCCACGCAGTAGCACGTCATGGTGCTTATATTTCACCCGGAACCATTTTGATGCCTAGCTATGTAAACATAGGCGCCTATGTAGACAAGGGTACTATGGTAGACACATGGGCCACAGTAGGTAGCTGCGCGCAAATTGGAAAAAATGTGCATTTAAGTGGTGGTGTAGGAATCGGAGGGGTTTTGGAACCACTTCAAGCCGCACCCGTCATCATTGAGGACAATGCTTTTGTGGGTTCACGCTGTATCGTAGTAGAAGGCGTCAGAGTGGAGACGGAAGCAGTTTTGGGTGCCAATGTGGTACTTACGGCATCAACAAAAATCATAGATGTAACCGGTGACGAACCCATCGAGTCCAAAGGAGTTGTTCCGGCTCGCTCGGTGGTCATCCCAGGCAGTTATACCAAAACTTTTCCTGCAGGAGATTTCCAAGTGCCTTGTGCGCTTATCATCGGCAAACGCAAAGAAAGCACCAACAAAAAAACTTCTTTGAACGACGCCTTGAGAACCTATGATGTTTCTGTATAAAGGCAATAATATAGGCGTCAAATAGCTTATTTTTGTTCCACCTATGGAACTCAATCACGCTATCAATACATTGCATCAAAAAGGCAGCCTGCTCTATCCTTCAGATACGGTATTGGGCTTGGGTTGTGATGCGACAGACGAAGCTGTCGTTCAAAAGATTTTTAACATCAAAAACAGGCCTCTAGGCAAAGCACTTATCGCTCTGGTCGCTGATATAGAAATGCTTTCTGAATACGTAGATGTGGTTCCACAAGCTGCCAAAAAATTGTTAGAAACATCCGAGCAACCAACCACCATCATCTACCCTAATGTCAAAAACATAGCTCCTTCAGCCATGAGCGAGGAAGGTTCTATGGCTTTTCGCATCCCCAAGCCAGGTTTTGCCTTGGATTTGGTACGCGGTTTTGGAAAACCCATCATCAGTACCTCGGCCAATTTGAGTGGCGCACCCATCCCGCCCAGCTTATCTGATGTGGATCCACAGCTTTTGGCGCAGGTAGACTATGTCGTACCTTTGTGTGCAACATTGAACAGTACCCAACCTTCCAGATTGGTGTTGATCAAACCCAATGGAGAGACAGAGATTTTAAGACCGTGAAACCCAGTCCCGACATACTAGAAGCTCTACAAGCACCTATTTTTAAACAAATTGGTGCTGTTGCCGAGCAATTGGACACCCGCGCTTTTGTCATTGGAGGCTATGTACGAGATGTGATTCTCAAACGAAAAACACCCAAAGACGTAGACATCGTTTGTGAGGGAAGCGGCATTGCACTTGCCAAGGCGGTTGCCAAAAGTCTTGACAACAGCAGCAAAGTACAAGTCTTTAAAAATTTCGGAACAGCCATGCTCAAAGCAGGCGATTGGGAACTGGAATTTGTGGGTGCCAGAAAAGAAAGCTATCGGAGTCACAGTCGCAATCCTATAGTTGAAAACGGCACTTTGGAGGACGATCAAAAACGACGCGACTTTACGGTCAATGCACTTGCTGTGGCGCTAAACCCCAATGAGTTTGGGCGTTTTATCGATCCTTTCAACGGTCTAAAAGACATGGAAGATCAGCTGCTGCGCACCCCTTTAGAGCCTGAGCAAACCTACACAGACGATCCTTTGCGTATGTTGCGCGCCATAAGGTTTGCCACACAGCTCAATTTCAAGATTGAAAAGGCTTCCCTTGACGCGATTTGCACACTCAACAACCGATTGGAAATTTTATCCAAAGAACGTATGGTCGATGAGTTGCACAAACTTATGCTGACCCAAAAACCCTCTGTCGGATTTGTGTTGTTGGAAAAAACAGGCTTGCTCAAACATATTTTGCCCGAGCTTATCGCCCTTAAAGGCATTGAAGAGGTTGAAGGACAACGTCACAAAGACAACTTTTACCATACGCTGGAGGTGGTAGACAATATTTGCAAAACAACCGACAACCTTTGGCTCCGTTGGGCAGCACTTCTCCACGATATTGGCAAAGCACCCACCAAAAAGTTTAGCAAAAAAGTGGGATGGACTTTTCACGGCCATGAATTTGTAGGCGCCAAAATGGTGTACAAGCTGTTCAAGCGCTTGAAAATGCCCCTGAACGAAAAAATGAAATACGTACAGAAACTGGTGTTTATGAGTTCCCGACCCATCGCCGTTTCTGAAGACTTGGCCACGGATGCCGCCGTGCGTAGGTTGGTATTCGATGCAGGTGATTATATCGATGATTTGCTTACCCTCTGTGAGGCAGACATCACCACCAAAAACCCACGCCGTTTTAAAAAATACCATGAGAACTTCGAAAAAGTGCGCCAAAAAATCGTGGATGTGGAAGAACGAGATCGCATAAGAAACTTCCAACCGCCTGTGGATGGGGATGAAATCATGCGTACTTTTGATTTAAAACCATGTCGAGAGATTGGTATATTAAAAGAATACATCAAAGAAGCGATTTTAGAAGGAAAAATCCCCAACGAACACGAAGCCGCACACGCTTTAATGCTTGAAAAGGCTGCCGAATTGGGACTAAAAGCCACGTCATCATGAACCAAGGCATTCTCAAGTGGAACAAATGGGCACTGATTTCAGTGTATTTGGTGATTTTGGCCGGCTCAGTGGTCAGAATGACCGGTAGTGGTATGGGCTGTCCCGACTGGCCCAAATGTTTTGGATACCTGATTCCTCCTACTGAGCGCAGCCAGCTCGATTGGAAACCCAACACCAGCTACAAAGAAGGCAATGTCATCATTGTTGACGAAAGCCTACGAGTGGCTGTCAAAGACTTTGAGAGCGGCAACGCCTATGACCCCAACCAGTGGGAACCCTATACCAAACACGATTACGCTAAGTTTGACGCAGCACATACTTGGATTGAATTTATCAACCGTCTCTTAGGCGCCTTGTCAGGTTTGTTCGTCTTGGGACTGTTTATACGTAGTTTGACCATCATCAGAAAAAAACCCATCATCCCTCTGCTGTGCTTCTTAGCGGTAGCAGGTATGGGCTTTCAGGCGTGGTTGGGCAAGACCGTTGTAGACTCCAATCTATTGCCCACAAAAATTTCAATCCATATGGCCATGGCATTGGTCATTATCGGATTGTTGTTGATCGTGCGCGCACTGTGCAAACCCACAGGCTTGGCCAAAAAACCCTCTCCGGTTTTGATGTATCTGATAGGATTTGCATTTGTGTTGACCCTCGCCCAATTTGTTCTAGGTGTACAAGTGCGACAATTTGTCGATGTACAAATCCAAAAATGGGGCTATGAGCAAGCGGCACTATGGCTGCAGCATCCCAAACTAGACTTTTATATCCACCGATCCCTTTCGATTCTTGTGATTTTAGTCAATGGATGGATCTTTTTCAAAGTACGCCTGGAAGGATTGGCAGAAAAATACATCCGTTGGATTTTGGGCTGTGTGGTGGCAGAAATTTTGTTGGGAATCGCAATGTATTACATCGATTTTCCATGGGGAAGCCAACCTTTGCACCTTTTGATTGCTACCGTGCTATTTGGTGTGCAAGCCTACTGGATACTGCGTATAAAAACAAAAAACTATGATCTTTCGATTTAGAATAATTCTCGATGCTGAAGAAGATGTTTTTAGAGACATCGAACTGGAACAAAGCAATACTTTTGAAGATTTGCACAACGCCATTTTACAGTCTTTTGGTATTGACGGTCATGAAATGGCCACTTTCTATTTGAGTGATGACGATTGGAACCAAGGCGAAGCCATCGCCCAAGCCGATTTGTTTGAGGAACCCTGCAGACTGATGGCAGATACCCTGCTAGAGGATGTGTTTTCTGATGCGCAAAAAAATGCGCTGTACATCTATGACTTCCTAAGCATGTGGACCTTCTTTGTGGAATGTATGGAAGCGGCTGAGTCGGTTGTTGGTACTTCTTATCCCAATTTGGTTTTTAGCCACGGACACCTGCCTTCTGAACCACCCCCAAAACGTTATGAGGAATCAGCCGATAAAGAACTGGAAGAAGCGGACGAAAATTGGGAAGAGGACTGGGACGATGACCCCAATGAAGAGTGGTATTAATCAACCACTACGAAGCATCTCATGATGCTCATAGTTGCGTTTGACAAACTCAAAAGCGGCACGTAAGATGCCCCCCATATTGTAGCTGTTCTTAAAGTTTTTGTCAGGTATATAAGCGTAGATTTCAGCCTTAAGTTGACTGACATTTTCTGGCGTAGATAATTCATCTTTAAGCATACACTTCAACAACTGGGTCAAACGACCCTCGGTACTTAAAATCCGCTTGGCGACTATAGAGCGTTCTTCGATTTTGTACTGATCCACCGCATTTTTGTCCAAGTAGGCACGAACCAACTCCACCATGGGAAAATTTTCCTTAAAAAACTGGGGGCGATAAACTTTTAATTTGGCTTCATAAGACTGTTGGTCAAAATCAATCGCTCGAATTTTATACACCACCTGATCAAAGTCATGCGTGGGTACGATGACATAGTTATAAGCGCGCATATCACCCAATAAACAAATCATACAACGCTCATTGAATTTGACAAACTCCTTGGCGATTTGACTTTTTTCACTTTTGCTACACTTGGGCAAATGTTCTTTGATAAATTCATCACCAGGAATACCTGCAATATGTTCCTCTATCAACGTATTTTCACACACCAAAAAATTGAGGTTGTAGGGAGACAACATATGCTCTACTTCCAAACCATAAGCCCGAGAGGCATCTGCTTTTTTGACATAGAAATAGGTGAAGTTGTCGTTGAGTATGTTTCTGATCTTGATGCGAAAAGGTTTGGAATTGCCAAAGGTGCAATAGTCAATGGCATCTACGTTTAGAAAACCAAAGTTGCTGGTACTACCATCAGAAAGTAAAAGTGTGTAAATGCGTTTCAGGTTTTCGTCAATCTCGGCACGCTCCGACTCATTGTAAAACACACGCACCCACAGACTGTCATTGTCATGCTTGTCCATCACAGCCACAGAACCGCTAAAACGCAACAAATCCTCGTAATCAATCGGCAGTTGAATCGTACGGTTGTAGTGGTCCAAATAGTCGCGCAAAAAAGGGCTTATTGGATAGGTGGGTTTTTTTTTGGAAATCAATTTTTCCTCGGTGGCCATACCACAAATGTACAGGGTTTTGTAACATAACACATACAAAAGCGTTTTGATAGTAATAGATTTGATATTTTTAACACATAGAACCCAAGCCTGTGTCTACCATTTTACACGTTGACAAACTGACCAAACACTACGGCCGCATACAAGCAGTCCGTGAATTGAGTTTTTCCATCAAAAAGGGAAACATATACGGCCTTTTGGGACCCAACGGAAGTGGAAAATCCACCACCTTGGGTATGATTCTCAACGTGGTCAACCCCACTTCGGGCAGTTACCATTGGTTTGACGGCACCACCGATACCCACCAAGCCCTCAAGCGCATCGGAGCCATCATAGAACGACCCAACTTTTACCCCTATATGAGCGCAGCTCAAAACCTGAAATTGGTGTGTCTCATCAAAGAAATCGACCCCTCAGTCATCGACGAGAAATTGGAACTGGTCGGTTTGTTAGCGCGAAAAAACGACAAGTTTAAAACCTTTTCCTTGGGTATGAAGCAACGCTTGGCGATCGCCTCGGCTTTGCTTAACGACCCTGAAATATTGATACTAGACGAACCCACCAATGGGCTCGACCCTCAGGGCATTTTCCAAATCAGAGAAATCATACACAAAGTAGCCGCCCAAGGCACCACCATATTGTTGGCCTCTCATCTGTTGGATGAGGTCGAAAAGGTATGCACCCATGTCATCGTATTGCAAGAAGGCGTCCAGCGCTATGCTGGAAGTGTTGATGCGCTTACCGCCAGTCATGGCTATTTTGAATTGGCCTCCACCAATATGGAACGTTTGACCCAACTGCTTTCAGACCACCCTGATGTGTCGGAGTTGAAACATAAAGATGGCATGGTCTGGGCTTATCTCAATAAAAAAGTGGGTGCAGAAACCATGAGCCAATGGCTTATTGAGCAGCAATGCATACCCACCCATTTGGTGAAAAAGCATGAACGCTTGGAAACCCAATTTTTGGCACTCACCCAAAACACAAGCTCATGAAACGATTGCTACAAATAGAGTACCATAAAATGATGGCGAATCGGTCGAGTCGGGTGTTGATTGTCACTTATTTTGTGTTGCTCAGCTTGATTGCCACCATAGCCGCCATCAAATTTGACATTGGGCCTATTGAATTTCATCTGGCCGAGCAAGGCATTTTTAACTTTCCGTATATCTGGCATTTTAACGCCTATATAGCTGCCATATTCAAACTCTTTTTGGCAGTAGTCATTGTGTCTATGATGGCCAACGAATACAGCTACAAAACCCTCAAACAAAACCTTATCGACGGGCTTAGCAAGTACGAATTGCTCAAATCCAAAGTGCTGATGGTCGTGGCCTTGTCGCTTGCCTCCACTCTCTTTGTTTTTCTGCTTTCCTTGGTTTTGGGATATGGTTTTTCGGACTATAACGAAATCCGAATCGTCTTTAGAGATTTGGAATATCTGGTGGCATATTTCGTCAAACTGTTGGGGTTTTTTAGCTTTTGTCTGTTTTTGGGCATCCTTATCAAACGTTCCGCTTTCGCATTGGGCTTTTTGGCGGTTTGGCAAATGGCTGAAGGCATCGGCTTTGGACTGATGAAGTGGAAGCTTTCAGACTATGTGCCATCATTAACAGCAGAACAAGTATTTGCTTTTTTTCCACTCAACAGCATGTCAGAACTTATCCCCCAACCCTTTACACGCCTGTCTGCTGTCAAAAACATCGCAGGACAAATCGGCGAACAAGTTGGCACCAATCACGAGGTGTCCATGGCTAGCATAGTGATTGTGTTGCTTTGGACAGCCATCTTCTTGTGGGCAAGCTACCGCGTTCTTAAGCGACGCGATTTATAAAGCCATCTAACATATACTCAACCCATACATTGGACAGAATTGTGGTAATTTTGCCAAACTATGGATTTTAAAGTCGTTTCTGATTTTACGCCTACCGGAGACCAACCGCAGGCC
The DNA here is from genome assembly GCA_964229545.1 of Flavobacteriaceae bacterium. Taxonomy (GTDB): domain Bacteria; phylum Bacteroidota; class Bacteroidia; order Flavobacteriales; family Flavobacteriaceae; genus UBA724. The sequence goes on from CAXRDP010000037.1 coordinate 63,391, forward strand.
ATTGACCAATTGGTCAAAGGGATAGAAAGCGGTGATAAATTTCAAACCCTTTTGGGGGTTACAGGATCGGGGAAGACTTTCACCATGGCCAATGTGGTGGAACGCGTACAGCGCCCCACCCTCGTTTTGGCACACAACAAAACCCTGGCAGCCCAGCTATACTCCGAATTCAAACAGTTTTTTCCCAACAATGCGGTAGAGTATTTTGTGTCGTACTACGATTACTACCAGCCGGAAGCCTATATCCCTACCACGGGCACCTATATCGAAAAAGACTTGTCTATCAATGAGGAAATTGAAAAGTTGCGCCTTAGCACCACTTCCTCTTTGTTGTCTGGACGACGCGATGTGTTGGTCGTAGCATCTGTTTCTTGTTTGTATGGCATCGGCAACCCCGTGGAGTTTAAGAAAAATGTGATCTCTATTGAGGTGGACCAACTGATTCCACGTACACAGTTTTTACACCAGTTGGTGCAAAGTCTTTATGCGCGTACCACAGCCGATTTTTTGCATGGCACCTTTCGGGTCAAGGGGGATGTGGTAGATGTGTTCCCAAGCTACGCCGACCACGCTTTTAAAATCCATTTTTTTGGGGATGAAATCGAAGCCATAGAGGTTTTTGACCCTGTCACCAATGAGATTAAAGAAACTTTTGAAAAGCTCACCATTTATCCGGCCAATATGTTTGCAACCTCTCCAGAAGTATTGCAAAATGCCATTCATCAAATCCAAGATGACTTGGTAGCTCAAGTGAGCTATTTTAAAGACTTGGGCAAACACCTCGAAGCCACCCGATTGGAAGAACGCACCAATTTTGACCTCGAGATGATACGTGAACTGGGCTACTGCTCAGGCATCGAAAACTACTCTCGCTATATAGACGGACGTGCTCCGGGAACCCGCCCTTTTTGTCTTTTGGATTATTTTCCCGATGATTTTTTGATGATGGTGGACGAAAGCCACGTGACACTCTCACAAGTACATGCCATGTATGGCGGAGACCGCAGTCGCAAAGAAAACTTGGTTGAATACGGCTTTCGCTTGCCTGCTGCCATGGACAACCGCCCCTTAAAATACGAAGAGTTTGAAGCCTTGCAGAACCAAGTGGTCTATGTAAGTGCGACGCCTTCTGACTATGAGCTACAACAAACAGAAGGGGTCTATGTGGAGCAAATCATACGCCCTACGGGCCTGTTGGACCCTGTGATTGAAATACGCCCCAGCCTCAACCAAATCGATGACTTGGTGGAAGAAATCCAGTTAAGGGCAGAAAAAGACGAACGGGTACTGGTCACCACCCTTACCAAACGCATGGCCGAAGAGTTGACCAAATACTTGTCGCGAATTTCCATACGCTGTCGCTATATCCACAGTGATATCGATACGTTGGAACGGGTCGAAATCATGCAAGATTTGCGCCGTGGGTTGTTTGATGTGCTGATTGGGGTCAACCTACTGCGGGAAGGTCTCGACCTGCCTGAGGTGTCCTTGGTGGCCATCATTGATGCGGATAAGGAAGGGTTTTTACGTTCGGCTCGTTCTCTGACCCAAACCGTGGGGCGTGCGGCCCGCCATCTGAACGGTATGGCCATTATGTATGCCGACACCGTGACCAAAAGCATGCAAAAAACCATAGACGAAACCCAATACAGACGCGAAAAGCAATTGGCCTACAACGCCAAACACAAGATCACCCCTCAAGCGCTCAACAAAAGCTTGGATACGGCCTTTGCGTACGATCAAACCCCCAAGCCCATGGCGCAAGCCGCCGAACCTGAACTAGAATACCTCAGTCCACAACAACTGCAAACCAAGATTCGCGAAAGCCGCAAAGCCATGGAAACCGCCGCCAAAGCGCTGGACTTTATGGAAGCTGCCCGACTGAGAGATTTGATCCAAAAATTTCAAGAGAAATTGGCGGAGACCAAATAAAAAACCGACCTATCGGCCGGTTTTGTGTTTACTTTACCTCAATGTGTTTTTTGGGTTCCGGTATGGCTTCCTTGAGTTTGGGAAGGGTTACCGTTAGGATGCCTTCTTTGTAGTTGGCTTCAATGTCTTGGGTATTGACCGTGTCGGGCAGTCGGAAACTGCGTTGAAAAGAGGCATAAGAAAACTCTTTGCGTGAGTAGTTTTCGTGGGTGCTTTCATTTTCAGTCTGCGCATCGCTAGAGATAGTCAAGATATGATCGTCGAGTTCGATCTGAAAATCTTTACGCGTCTTTCCGGGCGCCGCCAGGGCCAAAGAAAAAGCTGTATCGGTTTCGCTGATGTTGACCGCCGGCACCGCCTGGTGGCGTGATGGAAGGTCAAGACCCAAATCACGGGTAAAAAATTCATCCAATAAGGAAGGAAACCAAGGGTTTGTTTTACGTACTAAGTTCATAATTGTGGTATTTAATGATTTATACCACCCCCATTGCAAAACCCAAACCAAATGGATTTTAATGTCAATGTGTCATTAAAACGTGTGATTAAGCTGTCAAAATGACACCTTATCGAAGGACTGCCTGTACCTTGTCGGCTGCTTCTTGAAAGCGTACGGCACTGTGCACTTCCAATCCGGAGTTGTCAATCAGGTCTTTGGCGATGTCTGCGTTGGTGCCTTGTAGGCGCACAATAATAGGCACCTGAATGGCGTCCCCCATGTTTTTATAAGCATCGACGATTCCTTGTGCTACCCGATCACAGCGAACGATACCACCAAAAATATTGACCAAAATCGCCTTGACATTGGGATCTTTTAAAATCAGTCTAAAGGCTGTTTCGACACGCGCTGCATCGGCAGTTCCGCCCACATCCAAAAAATTGGCAGGCGAGCCACCTGCTTGTTTGATAAGATCCATGGTCGCCATGGCCAGTCCGGCACCGTTGACCATACAGCCCACATTGCCATCAAGTGCCACATAGTTAAGCCCAACTGCCTTGGCCTCTACCTCCACAGGGTTTTCCTCGCGCAAGTCGCGAAGGGCTTCGTAGTCTTTGTGGCGAAACAAGGCGTTGTCATCAAGGGTAACCTTGGCATCGACGGCCAATATCTTGCTATCCGAAGTTTTTAATACCGGATTGATTTCAAACAAAGAAGCGTCGGATTGCACATAGGCTTTGTACAAAGCCGTCACAAAACGCGTCATGTCTTTAAAGGCCGCACCGCTTAAACCCAAATTAAACGCCACCCTACGTGCCTGAAAAGGCATCAGACCCACAGCCGGATCGATTTCTTCTGTAAAAATCAAATGGGGTGTTTCTTCGGCTACCGTTTCTATATCCATACCACCTTCGGTAGAATACATAATCATATTGCGGCCTGTAGCACGGTTTAAAAGCACCGACATATAAAACTCATCTGGCTCCTCATCACCCGGATAATAGACATCTTCTGCAATGAGTACTTGGTGTACAGGCTTCCCCTCGGGTGGGGTTTGCGGCGTGATCAAGTCCATTCCGATGATGCTGCCAGCCACAGCTTCTACCTTGTCCAAACCTTTGGCCAACTTCACACCCCCGCCTTTGCCGCGTCCGCCGGCATGGATTTGGGCCTTGACCACAAACCAATCGGTACCGGTTTCTTCTTGAAGGGTCTTTGCAACTTGCTGCGCCTCTGAGGGCGTTTGGGCAACTTTGCCACGTTGGATGCGAACGCCAAAAGATGCGAGTATGTCCTTGGCTTGGTATTCGTGTAGATTCATGAATTTGTTTTTGCCCTGCAAAAATAGAAAACCATAACCTTTAAAACCCTACAAAGGAGAATTTCATTTTGTTTTATTTATAACAAATTGTTGTATTTTTATAATTTATGCAGAAAATATTTGAGGCTTCGCATTTGAAAACATAGATTTGCCAAAAATATTTTTATGGATCAGTCCGCCCTAATTCAGATTGCAAATACCCACGGGAGTCCGGTTTATGTATATGATGCTGAAAAGATTGCAGCTCAGTACCACCGACTGACCCAAGCTTTTGCACAAGTACCCCATTTGCGTGTCAATTATGCCGTAAAAGCTTTGTCGAATATCAGCATCCTTAAATATATGCATGGACTGGGCGCCGGTTTGGACACGGTATCCATACAAGAGGTGCAATTGGGCCTACAAGCCGGCGTACCCGCAGAAAAAATCATCTTTACCCCCAATGGGGTTTCCCTTCAAGAAATCGAGGAAGTGGCGGCTTTGGGAGCCCAAATCAATATTGACAACCTCTCAGTGTTAGAACAGTTTGGCAGCAAACACCCCGAAGTACCGGTATGTATTCGCATCAACCCCCACGTGATGGCCGGGGGCAATGCCAATATCTCTGTAGGGCATATCGATTCGAAATTTGGCATCAGCATCCACCAACTGCCCCACATTTTGCGCATCGTGGAAAATACAGGCATGCGCATCAATGGCATTCATATGCACACAGGCAGCGATATTTTGGATATCGATGTGTTTTTGCATGCCGCAGAAATCTTGTTTGACACCGCACGTGCCTTTAACGACTTGGAATTTTTGGATTTTGGAAGCGGCTTTAAAGTCCCTTACCACCCCAACGATATTGAAACCAACATAGAAGAGTTGGGCGAAAAACTGGGCGCACGTTTTCAGGCGTTTTGTGACGAATATGGCAAACCTTTGACTTTGGCCTTTGAGCCCGGTAAATTTTTGGTAAGCCAAGCAGGATATTTCCTGACCCAAGTCAATGTCGTCAAACAAACCACCTCTACGGTTTTTGCGCAGGTCAACAGTGGCTTTAACCACCTGATTCGTCCGATGCTCTACGGGTCTCAACACCATATAGAAAACATCTCAAATCCTGAGGGACGCGAGCGTTTCTACTCTGTGGTGGGCTATATATGCGAAACCGACACCTTTGCCAACAACCGCCGTATTGCGGAAATTTCAGAGGGCGATGTGTTGTGTTTTCACAATGCCGGTGCGTATTGCTTTACGATGGCCAGCAATTACAACGCACGCTACCGTCCTGCAGAGGTGCTGTGGCATGAGGGCGCGGCCAAACTCATTCGCAAAGCCGAAACTTTTGAAGACCTGTTGCGCAATCAAGTGGAACTGGAATTTGCCCCTGCTGTTTCAGCAGTGGTTTGATTTTTTTCTGACTGCCGTATCAAAACAAGGCCGGGCCAAGCCCGACAAGTCATTCTGGCGGGCAGGCTCAAACTGACACCGTAAACACAATTACAAACTGTCACTCCCGCGAAGGCGGGAGTCTCTAAAACTACAGTGGATGCCGTGTCAAAGCACGGCATGACAAATACCAACTATAAATCTACTTACGAATTATTGTGCAATCACCCCCGAACCGATCAGTTCATCCTCTTGGTACCAAGCCGCAAACTGTCCGGCAGCTATGGCCGACTGGGGTGCCTCGAACTGCAAATAGGCGCCGGTGGCAACAGGGTGTAGCGTGGCCGCAACCAAAGGCTGTCGATAGCGAATACGGGCCCATACTTTTTGAGTGGCACCGACCTCGGGTGCCAAGTCGGGACGTACAAAATGGAGTTCGCTTTGGTCCACAAAGAGAGTGTTGCGATACAGACCCGGATGGTCTTTGCCCTCCCCTACATACAAGGTATTGGTGGTCACATCGGTAGCAATGACAAACAAGGGTTCCGCCGTACCGCCCACCGCCAAACCTTTCCGCTGACCTACGGTAAAAAAATGAGCCCCTTGGTGCTGGCCCACCAATTTGCCGTCGCCAGGCGTATAGGTGTAGGCCGCTGCTTGTGCCTCCAGTGTTGAAGCGCCTTCTTGCGTATACATCGGGTGGTCGTTGGGAATTTGTACAATGTCACCCGCTTTGGGTTTTAGCTGCTGTTGTAAAAAATCGGGCAGGCGCACCTTGCCGATAAAACATAGCCCTTGAGAATCTCTTTTTTCAGCGGTTATCAACCCCTGTTCTTGGGCGATCCGACGCACTTCGGGTTTGGTCAGTTCCCCTACAGGAAAAACTGCTTTTCCGAGCTGTTCTTGGGTGAGTTGACACAAAAAATAGGACTGGTCTTTGTTGTTGTCCACACCCGCTAGCAAGCGGTAGTAGGTTTGACCATTAAGAACGATTTCATCTTTGCGGCAATAGTGACCCGTAGCCACATAGTCTGCACCCAGATCGAGTGCCATTTTGAGGAAGATGTCAAACTTAATCTCTCTGTTGCACAACACATCGGGGTTGGGCGTGCGCCCCCGCTCATACTCCGCAAACATATAGTCTACGATACGTTCCTTATATGTTTTGCTTAGATCGACTGATTGAAAAGGAATCCCGAGTTTTTCGGCCACCAGCATGGCGTCGTTGCTGTCTTCCAACCAAGGACATTCGTCTGAAATGGTCACTGAATCATCGTGCCAGTTTTTCATAAACAAACCGATGACCTCGTGCCCTTGTTGCTTGAGCAAATAGGCTGCCACAGAGGAATCTACCCCTCCGGAAAGCCCCACTACAATACGTTTTTTTTGAAAAGACATCAGGCTACAAAGGTAACCAAAATGCGGGCTATCGACGACGGCCCGAACGGCGTTGCTGCTCGGCTTGTTCCATCATTTCTTCCATCTTGCGCTGGAAGCGACTTTGCTTTTTGGGCTTTTTCTTGTTTTCCTGAATCTGTAGATGAATTCTTTGCTCGTCTATGATGTAGTTCTTGATCACCAACATGATAAAAATGGTAATCAGGTTAGAGACAAAGTAGTACAAACTCAAACCACTTGCGTAGTTGTTAAAGAAAAACAACATCATAACCGGCATGAGATAAATCATAAACTTCATATTGGGCATGCCCGGTTGGGGGGATTGCATCTGCTGCCCCATGGTCATTTTGGAATAGAAGAAAATGGCAATGGAAGCAAGTAGCGGAAACAAGCTGACGTGGTCTCCATAGAATGGAATGCTAAAAGGCAGTTCGAGTACGGCGTCATAGGACGACAAATCTTCGGCCCACAAAAAAGACTTACCACGTAGCGAAAAAGCTACCGGAAAGAAGTAGAACAACCCTAAAAACACGGGCAACTGCAACAAACTAGGCACACATCCCGCCATGGGATTCACTCCAGCTTTGGAGTAGAGCTTCATGGTTTCTTGCTGTTTGCGACCTGCGTCGTTTTTATACTTTTCGTTGAGTTCGGTGATTTCAGGACGCAATACTTTCATCTTGGCCTGAGATAGGTATGATTTGTAAGTCACCGGCGAAAGCACCAAACGCACAATCACCGTCATAACGATGATGGCAATTCCGAAAGGCAAAAATCCGCTCAGCAAACCAAACAATGGGAAAAACACAAAACGGTTGATCCATCCGATAATCCCCCAGCCAAAAGAAATGGAATCAGAGATGTTTTCGTCGTATTGTTTTAGAATATGATAGTCGGTTGGGCCGATATACCAGTCAAAGGCAGCACTGAGTTGGCCATTGCGTACATCGAGACTGGTTTGGGTTTCAAAGCGTTTGAGAAATTCTGAAGCGTCGCTGTCGTCTTCGTCAAGCAACGACTCTGAAATAAAATCAGCAACTTTAAAAGCCTTTTCGGGTATCAGTATCATGCTAAAGAAATGATGGCGGTAGGCCACCCAAGAAATGTCCTTGTCACGGTCATCGTCATCACCCATGGCTGAGAGTGTGCCCACTTTGTCGGTCTCGTATTGGTAAGCCAACTGAGCATATCGGTTTTCATAGTCCGCACTCAAGGCATGTCGAAAACCATCTTGAGACCAATACAGTTCGGCATCTGTGTCGGTGCCAAAGCCGTTGGCTTGGATGTCAAAATTGAGGCGGTATCCATCTTCGGGTAGGGTGTATATAAAATCTAAATAGCCCGAACCTACCACAGCCCGCATGGTCAGGCGGTTGCCTTCTTGTATGGGTGTAAAATTGAGGTCACGGGTGTTGTATTGTTGCCCTTCGGCCGAGAAACGGAGGTTAAAATCTGTGTTTTGGTTTTTGACCAAAAAAACTTGCTCATCGAGGTAATTGGTTTCAGTCAATAGCTCAGCCTCGTCGATAACGCCGCCTTTGGACCGTACACTGAGACGCAATAGCTCGTTGGAAAGATTGGTAAAAGTCAAGGGGATGCTGTCAGAGACCACAGGGTCAGCCACTGCGACAGGCTGCGCATCGGGTTGTTGGGCAGTTTGCTCGGTGGTGGTGGCTGGTGGGTTTTGCTTCATTTCCTCCGCCTGATTGTACATCATCCACATGAGCACCAAAAACAGCAAAAAGAATCCGATGATTTGTAAGGGGTCTATGCGTTTTTCTTCCATATTGATTTAATTTTTTGATTGTGCATAGGCATTAACTGCTTGCACAAAGGCCACAAAAAGTGGGTGTGGATTGGCGACCGTACTGCTGTATTCTGGATGGAACTGTACGCCGACAAACCAAGGGTGGCCAGGCAATTCGATCGCCTCTACCAAGCCTGTATCTGGATTGGTGCCCGAAGCTACCATGCCATTCTGTTCAAACTTCTGAAGGTAGGCATCATTGAACTCATAGCGGTGACGGTGGCGTTCTTGTATTTGATCGGTTTGATAGGTTTTTTGTAAAACGGTAGTTTCTTTTAGGTCACAAGCCCAGGCACCCAAACGCATGGTACCGCCTTTTTGGACAACATCTTTTTGTGCATCCATCAAAGAGATGACAGGGTGGGGTGTGTTTTCGTCCATCTCTACAGAGTTTGCACCTTTGAGATTTAGGACATTGCGCGCAAATTCAATGACCGCCATTTGCATCCCCAAACAGATACCAAAAAACGGTATGTTGTTTTCGCGTACATAACGTATGGCGTTGATTTTTCCTTCGATACCACGCTCTCCGAAACCGGGTGCTACCAACACACCATCCAAGCCCGCTATCTGATCCACAGCATTGCCTTCTTCGATAGTTTCCGAATGAATTGGAACTACTTCGACTTGAACTTCATTGGCCGCACCGGCGTGGATAAAGGCTTCAAGGATAGATTTGTAAGAATCTTGCAACTCAACATATTTTCCTATCAACCCAATCGTAACTTTGCTTTTGGGGTTTTTGTGGCGTTGTAAAAAGCCTTTCCATTGGGTCAAGTCGGGCTTGCCTGCACTTTCCATGCCCAAACGTTTGAGTACAACCTGATCCAAACCCTCTTCGAACATCATCACAGGAACATCATAGATGGTCTCTGCGTCCAAAGACTGAATGACGGCTTCACGCTCCACGTTGCAAAACAAAGCCAGTTTGTTTCTCAGATCCTCTGACAAATCATGCTCGGTACGACAGACCAAAACATCTGCGTTGATACCGCTTTCCATCAGGGTTTTGACAGAATGTTGGGTAGGTTTGGTTTTTAACTCACCCGCCGCTGACAAGTAGGGCACCAGAGTGAGGTGAATCACCACACAATTGTCGCGGCCCAAGTCCCAGCGCAATTGACGCACGGCCTCTATGTAGGGCAATGACTCTATATCTCCGACAGTACCGCCAATTTCTGTGATAACCACGTCGTATTTTCCTGTCTGCCCCAACAACTGCATACGCTCTTTGATTTCGTTGGTGATATGAGGAATCACTTGTACAGTTTTGCCTAAAAAATCACCGCGGCGCTCTTTTTCAATCACACTTTGATAGATGCGACCTGTGGTAACATTGTTGGCCTGAGAGGTTTTGACATTTAAAAAGCGTTCATAATGCCCCAAGTCCAAATCGGTCTCCGCACCATCGTCTGTCACATAACATTCCCCATGCTCATAGGGGTTAAGCGTACCTGGGTCTACATTGATGTAAGGATCGAATTTTTGTATCGTGGTCTTATAACCACGTGCCTGAAGCAGTTTTGCCAAAGAAGCTGAAATGATACCCTTACCTAGCGACGAGGTAACGCCTCCGGTGACAAAAACATATTTGGGTTCAGGCATAGTTTTTCATGTGTTACAGCGTCAAAAGTACGAAACCCCTTCGAGAATTTTGGCGCAAAGTTTTATTCATTCAGTTCAATCGTTTCAAAGCC
>CAXRDP010000038.1:0-4573 GCA_964229545.1 Flavobacteriaceae bacterium
ACCGATTAAAACTACCCTTAACAAAAAGGGGGTTAAGGTTTTTCTTAACTCCCTTATTTATAAATAGTTATATGCTCTAAATGTTGTGCAATGGGGTGCAGCTTGATTTACTGTCTTACAACCTTAGATGTTCCTAAAACCTTATTTGAATTATCATATAACCTTAGTATATACACACTACTTGGAAGTTCTGATAGGTCTATGGTTTTTGAGTTTGATTTTAACAGCACTTGCCCTGTGATGCTATAGACTTTGGCGACTGAAAATTCTTGTTGAACTTCTATTGATGATGAGGTTGGATTGGGATAGATTGTAATGGGTTTAGCGTGTTTTTCAACGGATGCTGTTTGGGCATCTCTAACAAAGCGAACTGAACGCCCTGTCCTCTTACTTCTAAAATCTCTTGAAATATACCCTCCTTGATACCACATCCAATAAAAAAAAGCTTCATTTGAATTTTCCCAATGAGCCGTAGATGTCCAAAATTGTGCTTCCCCCCCTCCACCAACTGAATGACCAAATGGAAAAGCGTTAAAACCACTTAAGTTGTTTGAAATTAAGTCATTACCAATAGCGCCTTCGGTATTATAGTAAGGCCACCCTGTTTGGGAAGACATCGCTTTTCCAACAGCATTAGAAATATAAGAACTCGAACCGTTTGCACAATAGCCCTGTTCTTGTAAATATTCAACCAAAATCACCCAATCATTGTAATCAGGAATTCTCCAACCTTCAGGTGCTAATTCTTTTTTTGGAGTATTAGTATCATTGTCATTTTCCCCTGAAACAGCATACCAATTATAATATTTAGTTTTACCTAATTCTTGCGAATCCCTTTCGAAACAAGCACCTGTATTTATGTCAAACAATTCCGTATAATCAGTCACCTGAGGTATAGGAGTTCCGTCTCTGTAGGTTACAACTTCAGCATTTTCAATTGCCCAATCTTGAGTACCATAGTTAATCCACTCAAAAGTATTTCCATCTTGGTCAGTAGCTGTACCATCAGCATAGCGTTGTTCGCCTTGCCCAAACCCAAACACAGGTGCAATCAATAACAAGAGCAATAGTTTCTTCATTGTATTGTCTTTAGTGGTACTAATTTATTAAATCTGACCATGAGATTTAGGCTTATACCCCATATTTTATCATTTAACTGTCCAGGAAAACCACTTTTTTTGACAACAGGGGGGTATCATTTCAGATGAAATTATTTGGATTTTTTTGGCTTTTTACTGCCAGATTTACTGCCAGTTTTGCCCCATTTGGTGGCAGTTTTAGCTATATTTGGCTTATTAACCTTTGGCATGAAACAACCAAAGTGAAGTTTGTACAAAACTGTTTAGCGCTCAATTATATTACTTTCTTAATCTGTTATAGTTGAGTTTAAAGCAAAAAAAAGAGTCACCATTTATGATGACTCTGTTGTAGCGGGAGCTGGACTCGAACCAGCGACCTTCGGGTTATGAGCCCGACGAGCTACCTACTGCTCTATCCCGCGATAAGGACGCCAAATATACAAAAAATCACCATACCCAACAAGGGTTTTGTACCTTTGTCACCATGCATAAAGCTGGTTTTGTCAATATCATAGGAAACCCCAATGTGGGCAAATCAACTCTGATCAACGCCCTGTTAGAAGAAAAGCTGTCTATTATCACAGCCAAAGCCCAAACCACACGCCATAGGATTTTGGGGATCTCCAACACACCCGACGTACAGGTAATTTTTTCTGATACACCAGGTATCATAAAGCCTGAGTACACCCTTCAAGAGCGCATGATGGACGCTGCAAATTCAGCTTTCGATGACGCCGACGTCATGGTCTATGTAGTCGCTATGGACGACACTGAATCAGCAGACCAAAACACCCTTAAAAGAGTACAAAAACACAAGGGACAGTTGCTTTTGGTCCTCAACAAAATTGACCTGACCAACCAACAAACCTTAGAAGAACAGGTTTCCAAGTGGCAGGCGCTTTTTCCCAAAGCAGAAATATGGTGCATCTCGGCGCTTGAAAACTTTAAAGTCATCGAGCTCCGCGATCGCATCGTGTCTTTGCTGCCCGAACACCCCCCTTATTTCCCAAAAGATCAGCTCACAGACAAGCCCGAACGCTTTTTTGTCAACGAGGCCGTCAGGGAACAAATACTGCTCCACTACCAACAAGAAATCCCTTATGCGGTGGAAGTGGTCACTGAGCAATTCCAAGAAGACGAAAACATAATTCGTATCCGAAGCCTAATTTTGGTAGAGCGCGATTCTCAAAAAGGCATTATTGTGGGTAGAAAAGGAGCCGCAATTAAGGCGGTCGGTATGGCCGCTCGCAAAAACTTAGAAACTTTTTTCAGCAAAAAAATTCACCTCGAACTCTTTGTCAAAGTGGCCAAGAATTGGCGTACCAACGAACGTCAATTGCAACGTTTTGGCTATTCTTCTTCCCAAAAGGGTTAATTTTGCCCCCGTAACACCAACCCATGAGCAACTTTGTAGCCATAGTCGGACGGCCCAACGTCGGCAAATCTACCTTATTCAACCGCCTGATTCAGCGTCGGGAAGCCATTGTAGATGCGGTCAGCGGTGTGACTCGCGACAGGCACTATGGCAAATCGGACTGGAATGGCCGTGAGATTACCCTCATAGATACAGGTGGATATGTGATTGGCGGAGATGATGATTTCGAATCCGAAATTGACAAGCAAGTCGAAATCGCCATAGAAGAGGCCGACGCCATCATCTTTGTAGTCGATGTTGAAACCGGAGTGACCCTTATGGACGAAGAAGTGGCGCGTCTACTGCGTCGTACCCAAAAACCTGTTTTGTTGGCCATCAACAAGGTCGACAACGCCATGCGCATTGCCGATACGGTAGAGTTTTTTGCCTTGGGCATCGAACGCACTTTTCACCTGTCTGCCGTCAACGGCAGCGGCACTGGTGAGTTGCTCGACGCTTTGGTGATGCTGTTGCCGGAAGATGGACCGCCCCAAGACAATACCCTCCCAAGGTTTGCAGTGGTCGGCAGACCCAACGCTGGAAAATCGTCTTTTATTAATGCCCTATTGGGTGAGGAGCGCAACATTGTTACCGATTTGGCGGGGACGACCCGAGACAGCATAGACACCACTTACAACCAGTATGGATTTGAGTTTACGCTTGTGGATACAGCGGGGATACGAAAAAAATCCAAAGTCAAAGAAAACATTGAGTTTTATTCCGTTATGCGGGCCCTTCGCACCATTGAGTACGCCGATGTGTGTCTGTTGCTTTTCGATGCGACCCGCACTTTTGACAGTCAGGTAAAGAATATTTTTTGGTTGGCCGCTCGCAATCACAAAGGCATTGTGATTTTGGTCAACAAATGGGATTTGGTCAGCAAAGAAACCAACACCACCAAAACCTTTGCTGCACAGATTCGAAAAGAGATAGAACCTTTTGTCGATGTGCCCATCGTGTTTATTTCCAGCCTGACCAAGCAACGTGTTTTTAAAGCCATAGAGACCGCAGTTTCTGTTTATAAAAAGCGTTCACAGCGCATCCCAACCCGAGAACTCAACGACTATCTATTGCCCATCATCCAAAAATTTCCACCTCCCGCTATCAAAGGCAAATACGTAAAAATCAAATTCTGTGTGCAGTTACACGGTCATCATCCGCAGTTTGCTTTTTTCTGCAACCTCCCCCAATATGTAAAGGATCCTTACAAGCGCTTTTTGGAAAACAAACTCCGCGAACACTACGATTTTTGTGGGGTAACCGTTGATATTTTTATGCGTAAAAAGTAGTTATAAAGACGCGCGGATACGCACCAAGGCTTCTCGAATGGCTTTGAGCCTACGCACAATTTCCTGCTCACTTTTGTCACCCGATTCCAATTGCTTTTTGGCGCCTTCAAGCGTAAAACCCCGTTCGCGGACTAGATAGTGGATAAGCTCTAGTTTCTCAACATCTTGTGCGGTAAATTTTCGGGTGCCGCGGGGATTTTTTTTGGGGGATAAGATGTCAAATTCTTTCTCCCAATAGCGTATCAATGAAGGATTGACATCAAAAGCTTCAGCAATTTCACCTATGCTGTAGTACAGTTTTTCGGGCAGTTGGGTACGCATCAGTCAAGCGATTGATTTTCACGGTTGGCAGCATCAAGCATCGCGTTGAACTCCTCCGTGTCTAGATCTCCGTAGTAGAAATTGATAGGGTTGACAGCCACACCGTCTTTTCGTACTTCGTAATGAAGATGAGGTGCCACAGACCGTCCGGTGTTGCCCACATAGCCAATGACATCTCCCCGTTTGACTCTTTGACCCCGCCGTACATTGTATTCACTCAAATGGCCATACAAAGTTTGATAGCCAAAGCCGTGATCGATACGAATATGTTTGCCATAACCGGCCGAACGTCCGTCGGCACGAGTTACCCTACCGTCGGAAGTAGCAAAAATGGGCGTGCCAGTTGGAGCAGAAAAATCCATTCCTTTGTGACGCCTGCGTGATTTGGTAAAGGGGTCTGTACGCCATCCAAACCCGGAGGCCATACGTTTAAGATCGTCATTTTTGATAGGTTGAATAGAAGGAATGGC
>CAXRDP010000039.1:0-27440 GCA_964229545.1 Flavobacteriaceae bacterium
ACCTCACCCTGTCCGGACTTGAACCTTTGGTAATCAAGCCGGACAGCGTGTTTGTAAACGTTGGCGAACGCACCAACGTGACAGGTTCCCGAAAGTTTTTACGGCTTATTGAAAACGATGATTACGAAACTGCCTTGGAAATTGCTCGAGAGCAAGTCACCGGAGGTGCACAGATTATCGACGTCAATATGGACGAAGGTATGATCGATGGGGTTGCGGCCATGACACGTTTTCTCAATCTTATACAGTCTGAGCCTGACATAGCCAGAGTACCCATCATGATCGATAGTTCCAAATGGGAAATCATCGAGGCGGGTCTCAAAGTCGTTCAAGGCAAATGTGTGGTCAATTCGATCAGCCTCAAAGAAGGAAAAGAAGTTTTTGTGGCCCAAGCGAAAACCATACGGCGTTTTGGTGCGGCTGTGATTGTAATGGCTTTTGATGAAAAAGGCCAAGCAGACACTCTTGATAGACGTATCGAGATTTGCCAGCGATCCTATCAAATTTTGGTGGAGGAAGTAGGTTTTCCTGCCGAGGACATCATCTTTGACCCAAACATATTTCCCGTGGCAACCGGTATGGAAGAACACCGTACCAATGCCTTAGACTTTTTCAAAACCGCCGAGTGGATTCGGCAAAACCTACCCTATGCTCACGTGAGCGGCGGGGTCAGCAATGTGTCTTTTTCTTTTAGAGGCAATAACACGGTGCGCGAGGCCATGCATTCTGCCTTTTTGTACCACGCCATTCGTCACGGTATGAACATGGGGATTGTCAATCCTACCATGCTAGAAGTCTACGATGACATTCCCAAAGATTTGTTGGAACATGTCGAAGATGTACTACTTGACAGGCGCCCTGACGCAACAGAGCGTTTGTTGGACTTTGCCGAGCAGGTCAAAGGCAGTGCCAAGACCAAGTCCAAAGACGATCTGGCATGGAGAGAAAACACACTACAAGACCGCATTACGCATGCGCTGGTTCGTGGAATCGACTCCTTTATTGAAGCAGATGTAGAGGAAGCCCGCCAATCTGTTAAAGCACCTATCGAAGTGATAGAAGGTCATTTGATGAACGGCATGAATGTGGTAGGGGACTTGTTCGGCAGTGGCAAAATGTTTTTGCCCCAGGTTGTCAAGTCGGCGCGGGTAATGAAAAAAGCGGTGGCCTATTTACTCCCTTATATAGAAGCCGAAAAAGAGGGCAAACAAGAATTTGCTGGTAAAATCCTTTTGGCAACCGTCAAGGGAGATGTGCACGATATCGGAAAAAACATCGTCGGTGTGGTGTTGGGATGTAACAATTACGAAATCATTGATTTGGGGGTTATGGTACCCCCCGAAAAAATCATTCAAACAGCTTTGGACGAACAGGTAGACATCATAGGATTGAGCGGACTGATTACGCCTTCATTGGACGAAATGGTTTTTTTGGCCAAAGAGCTGGAGCGTGTCAACAGTCATATTCCTCTATTGATAGGGGGCGCAACGACTTCGCGTGCCCATACAGCAGTCAAGATTGACCCTCAATACAGCCATTCGGTTGTGCATGTCAATGATGCCTCACGGGCGGTCAATGTGGTGGGCAGTTTGCTGCAACAAGACCAACAACAAGACTACAAACAACAGATCAAAGCGGATTACGAAAATTTTAGAATCGGCTTTGAAAAACGAAAAACGGCCAAGGAGTATGTTTCTTTGCAAACTGCCCGCGAAAACAAATTTTCAATCGACTGGCAAGCACAGCCTGCCGTGGTGCCCGAACAGTTGGGAATCCAACAAATTGACCATCAAGACCTATCTGTTTTGGTAGATTTTATTGACTGGACGCCTTTTTTCCGTTCTTGGGATTTGCACGGGCGCTATCCTCAAATATTAAAGGATAATGTGGTGGGTCAAGAGGCCCAATCTCTTTTTGATGATGCCCAAAGTTTGCTCAAGCAAATTATCGATGGCAATTGGCTCCAAGCCAAAGCGGTTTTTGGGCTTTTCCCTGCCAATGCCACGCTGACAGATGACATTGAGGTCTATGCCGATGAGCGCCGAACCACACCCATCACGCGTTTTATTACGCTGCGTCAACAAGCCAAACGCGCAAGTGGCAAACCCTATCATGCCTTGTCTGATTTTATAGCACCCAAAGGCACTCCTGACTATGTGGGGGCTTTTTGTGTGACTGCCGGTTTTGGTACCCAAGAATTGGCGGCAGAATTTGAAGCCCAAAACGATGATTACAAAAGCATCATGGTCAAGGCCTTGGCGGACCGTTTGGCGGAAGCCTTTGCCGAGTATCTCCACCGAGAGGTACGCATCCGCCATTGGGGCTATGCGCCCGACGAGGACTTGGACAACGAAGCACTTATCAAAGAAGCTTATAAAGGCATACGTCCGGCACCCGGCTATCCGGCATGCCCCGACCATTTGGAAAAAAACACCCTTTGGTCGCTATTGCAAGTAGAAAAACGTATTGGTGTTAGTCTGACCGAAAGCTTGGCCATGTGGCCGGCCGCTTCTGTTTCAGGCTACTATTTCGGCCGACCCGAAGCCCGCTATTTTGGGTTGGGAAAAATAGACAAAGACCAACTGAAAGATTACAGCCAAAGAAAAAATATCACCTTGGAAGAAGCCACCCAATGGCTACATCCAAACCTGAACGATTAGTATATGAAAGTAACCGAACACATCGCGCGTGCCAACGGAAACACCCAGTTTTCTTTTGAGATACTGCCCCCGTTGAAAGGCCAAAACATCCAGACGATTTTCAGTAACATTGATCCTCTGATGGAATTCAATCCTCCGTTTATTGATGTTACGTATCACCGAGAGGAATACACTTACAAAGAATTGCCCAACGGCTTGTTGGAGAAGCACATCGTGCGCAAACGTCCGGGTACGGTGGGTATTTGTGCGGCTATCCAAAACAAATACAAAGTAGATGCGATTCCGCATATTTTGTGTGGTGGATTTGACCGAGAGGACACCGAAAACTTTTTGATTGACCTACACTTTTTGGGGATCGACAATGTGGTGGCGCTTCGTGGCGATGCAGTCAAGTCGGAGACCTATTTTACGCCCGAACCCAAAGGCAACGCCTATGCCATCGATTTGGTCAAGCAAATAGAGGCCATGAACCAAGGGCAGTATTTGGACGATGGGTTGGAGAATTCTGCTGCTACCGATTTTTGTATTGGCGTGGCTGGCTATCCCGAAAAGCATATGGAGGCTCCGAGTTTGGAGAGCGATATGCATTTTTTAAAGAAGAAAATCCAAGCAGGTGGGGGGTATATAGTGACCCAGATGTTTTTTGACAACCAAAAGTTTTTTGATTTTGTCGAAAAATGTCGCGCTGCAGGCATCACTGCGCCCATCATACCGGGTCTGAAACCCATTGCAACCCTCAAGCAACTCAACCTGATACCACATCGTTTTCATGTGGACTTGCCTGAACCGCTGATCAAAGAGGTGATTAAATGTAAAGACAACGCTGCCGTCCGCCAAGTGGGTATTGAGTGGTGTGTGACACAAAGCCAAGAACTGGTACAAGCTGGGGTTCCGTTTTTGCACTATTACTCTATGGGAAAGTCAGACAATATCTATAAGGTAGCCAAAGCGGTGTTTTAGGCCCAAAGTCGCGGCAATTATTTAAGCCATATTGGCAAATGATTGTTTCATGCTATATTTTCGTTGACCTCAATCCAATATCCATTTGGATCTTGGAAATATAGTTGTCGGACTCCGTCGTTTCTTATGTAATTTTTTTCTGGGGTGTTAAGCCAATCAGAATACGCTATTTCTAAAGAAGTTAAATGCAAGAGAAACGAATCAAAGTCTGTAGTAGCCAAGGCGAAATGAACAGCTTTGTTGGTTTTAATTTCGTCCTTTCTTGGAATGAGATGTAATTGTTTCCCTTTTCCCATAGAAAGCCATCGGGTTTTTGAGTTCGAAGCCGTGTTTTTGATTTCCTCAAAATCAAATACCTTTTGGTAGAACCCAACGGATTCATCAACATTTTTAACAGACAAGGCTATGTGGTCAAATGTAAAAGAACTCAAATATAGAAAGGTTTATGTTCCGCAAACACCCAAATATAGGCTTTGATTCTAAAAAAACGAGACCTATGGCAGTTGCTTTTCTAAAAAATCACGGGCTTGTTCTACTTGTGCAATCCGAAGGGTGTAGGTCTTGTACCACCTCGTTCGTGCATGGCGTTTGGCCAACAGGTGGTCGCTTTGTGTTTGCCATTCTTTGATAGCCGACAGGCTTTTCCAATAGGAAACTGTGACGCCTAATTTGTCACGCACCGAGTCTACCCCCAAAAAGCCCGGCTGCTTTTGGGCCAATGCCATCAGGCGGTTGTTCATTTCGTCATAGGCGCTATGGTCGACATCATTGCGGATGCTGCTAAAAATAACGGCATAGTAAGGAGGTTGTAGGTTTGTTATAAAGGGTTGGTTTTGCATGTCTTAATGTTATAGACTTCAATATAACCCAAAAAAATTTGTTTATTTGAGACACATGTGTACATTTGCAGACGTTATGAACAACACATTTTACTTTTACAACGCTTTTTATTACTCCACTAAGGAGCAGGGCGTTATGTAATAGAAGATGATATAAACGAATTACAAAGTCCTGAAAACAACTTCAGGACTTTTTTTTTGATATGCAACAGAAGATTGCCATACAGGGAATACAAGGTTCCTACCATCATGAGGTAGCCACCCAATTGTTTGGGGCCGACATCGCTTTGGCCGAATGTTTGTCATTCGATGCTTTGGTCGATCAGGTGGTTTCTAGCGCAGCTGATGTGGCTGTGATGGCTTTGGAAAACTCCATTGCGGGTTCCATCATTCCCAACTACGCCCTTATCGATCGCAATGATTTGCATATCGTTGCAGAAGCCTATATTCGTATTGAGCACCAGCTGATGGCCTTGCCCGGCACAACTTTGGCAGACCTCAAAGAAGTGGCTTCGCACCCTATGGCGCTTTTGCAGTGTAAGGATTTCTTCGCCACCCAACCCCATATCAAACTCATAGAGGATGCCGATACTGCCGAGGTAGCTCAGCGCATCAGCCAACAACAAACAGCAGGTCTGGGGGCCATTGCTTCCAAAACAGCCGCACAGCTCTACGGATTAGACATCCTAGCGCCCAACATTCACAGCATCGCCAACAACGCCACGCGTTTTGTGGTCGTGCAAAAACATCTACCTACAGAAAATCGCCAAAACAACAAAGCCTCTCTCAAGTTTTTACTCGACCACAAGCGAGGCAGTTTGGCTACCGTGCTCAATGTGTTGAGTGACTGCAAACTCAACCTGACCAAAATACAGTCCATGCCAGTAATAGATACGCCGTGGAAATATTCTTTCTTTGTAGACATCACTTTTGAGGACTATGCACACTACGAAAAGGCCCTTCAGGTGATGGCCATCATGACCGAATCTTTTAAAGTATTGGGAACCTACACAAACAAACTCAGCTAAGATGCAAACCGCACGACGTATCGCTTCTGTTTCGGAATACTACTTCTCCAAAAAATTGAGAGAAGTGCGCGGCTTGTTAGCCCAAGGACATCCGATTATCAATATGGGTATTGGCAGTCCAGATTTGGCACCGCCCCCAGCGGTTGTGGAGGCTTTGCAAGAAGGGCTTGCCCACCCAGGGGCTCACAAATACCAAAGCTATCAGGGTTTGCCAGAATTGCGCCAGGCCATGGCTGATTTTTACCAAAAACAATACGGTGTAGGGCTCAATCCTGAGAATCAGATTTTACCACTGATGGGTTCTAAAGAAGGCATCATGCACATATCTATGGCGTTTTTGAACCCTGGCGATCAGGTGTTGATTCCCAACCCGGGCTATCCGACCTACAGCTCGGTGACTCGTTTGGTAGAAGCTGAGGCTGTACACTACGATTTGGATGCCCAAAACGGTTGGTTGCCCGATTTGAAGTCTTTGGCTGCCAAAGACCTGTCAAAGGCAAAGCTGATGTGGATCAACTACCCACATATGCCTACGGGTGCCAAAGGCAACAAAGAACTGTTTGCAGATTTGGTGGCTTTTGCCAAAGCCCACAATATTTTGGTGATCAATGACAATCCTTACAGCTTTGTACTGAATGACAATCCTGAAAGCCTGCTCGCTGCCGACCCCCAAATGAACTATGTCATGGAATTAAATTCCTTGAGTAAGGCCTTCAATATGGCCGGATGGCGCGTGGGTATGCTCAGCGGTTCGGCTGAAAATATTGCCCATGTCCTAAAGGTCAAAAGCAATATGGACTCGGGCATGTTTTACGGACTTCAACAGGGAGCTATCGCCGCTTTGCAACAGCCCCAGTCTTGGTTTGATGGCATCAATGCCACCTACCAAAAACGCCGTGAGCGCGTATGGGAATTGGCAACCCTTTTGGGATGCAGCTTTGACCGCCAAACGGCCGGTATGTTTGTTTGGGCCAAACTGCCCGATGGCAGTCCTGACAGCGAAACGTTTATCGATAAGGTATTGCACCAACAGCATGTATTTATCACACCGGGAACAATTTTTGGCCCTGCAGGTGCAGGCTACATTCGGTTTTCTTTGTGTGTCTCTGTTGAACAAATTGAAGAAGCTATTAGCAGATGGAAAGCTTAAAACTCGGACTGGTAGGGGTGGGCCTGATGAACGGCTCCTTGGCACTCGATGTAAAAAATCTTTACAACGATGTGGAGGTCTACGGATTGAGCCGCAAGCAAAGCACCTTGGATCGCGCAAAGGCTTTGGGGCTTATTGACCACAAGGCCGAAATGGAAACCCTATCCGAGATGAATATGGTGGCTGTGGCCATCCCTGTGGAAGCGACCGCCTCTTTGCTACCCAAAATTTTAAACCATATCGGCCCTGACACCTTGGTTTTCGATATGGGGTCGACCAAAGCGGCCATCTGCGCGTCTGTAGCCAATCATCCAAAACGCAATCAGTTCTTAGCCTGTCACCCTATCGCTGGCACCGAGTTTTCCGGGCCCGATGCGGCAGTGTCTCGTTTGTACGAAGGCAAGGTCAATATGTTGTGTGAGGCAGAAAAAACCCGCCCCGATTTGTTGTCCAAAGCGCAGCAACTTTTTTCGGACTTAGGAATGCTAATCCGTCAGATAGACCCTGTGGCCCATGACCGCCACATTGCCTATGTGTCGCATCTGTCGCACATCACTTCTTTTATGCTAGGAAAAACAGTGATGGAAAAAGAACAAAACGACCGCAATATTTTCGATATGGCCGGCAGTGGGTTTTCTTCGACAGTGCGTTTGGCCAAAAGTTCACCTGAAATGTGGGTGCCAATTTTTAAACAAAATAAGGACAACGTTTTGGAAACATTAGAAAAGTATATTGCCAACCTCAATGCATTTAAAACGCTTATGCAGACTGATGCTTATGAGGAAATGGCGCAACAAATGAAAGAAATCAATAACATAAAACATATTTTAAAACCGGATAAACAACACATTCAAAATGGAAAACAATAAGGAAATGAGCCAATGGCTCCACGATTTTCGACTCGACCACCCACTGGTCATTGCAGGACCTTGTAGTGCCGAGACTGAAGAACAGGTGATGGACATTGCCCATCAGCTCAAAGACACAGATGTAACCGCATACCGTGCCGGAATTTGGAAGCCACGCACCCGTCCTGGCAATTTTGAAGGGGTAGGAGCGATCGGACTCAAATGGCTGCAACGTGTCAAAGAAGAAACAGGCATGTTGACCGCTACAGAGGTAGCCAATCGCGCCCATGTGCAACTTGCCTTGGAACACGATGTCGATATTTTGTGGATTGGGGCACGTTCTACGGTAAGCCCTTTTATCGTACAAGAAATCGCTGATGCGCTAGAAGGAACAGACAAAATCGTCTTGGTAAAAAATCCCGTTAACCCCGATTTGTCTTTGTGGTTGGGAGGTATCGAGAGACTACATACGGCCAATATCAAAAAATTGGGTGTGATTCATAGAGGGTTTTCTACTTATGAAAAAACCAAATACCGAAACAATCCTGAGTGGCAGTTGGCCATTGAACTTCAAAACCGATTCCCGGATTTACCTCTGATTTGTGACCCCTCACATATCTGTGGACGTCGTGATACGCTGCAAGATGTTTCCCAAACGGCTTTGGATTTGAACTTTGATGGTTTGATGATCGAGACCCACCGCGACCCAGACAACGCATGGAGTGATGCAGCTCAACAAATTACACCCGATACTTTGGTGCAGATGATGAAAGACCTGCAGATTCGTAAAACCACTGATAACACGGCTGATTACACAAGTAAACTTGAAACCCTACGAGCGCAAATAGATGTGATAGACCACAGTATTTTAGAGGCTTTGGGCAAGCGTATGAAAGTGTCTGTTGGCATCGGGCAACTCAAAAAAGATCACAATGTGGCTGTGTTGCAGTCCAAGCGATGGAATGAAATTTTGGGTAAGATGATTTTGGAAGGTGAAGGCCATGGATTGAGCGAGGAATTTATCTTACGCATGTTTAAGGCGGTCCACCAAGAATCGATCAACCACCAAAAGCAAGTGATCAATAGCTAATCGGGTATGATGGTAAAAAGCGTTACCTTGTAAGCAATGGAGGGAACGGTTTATAAGTCTACCGGAAGTTGGTATACTGTCATCACTGACGACGGCAGTTCGTTTTTGTGCCGTATCAAAGGTATATTTCGCACCCAGTCCATCACAAGTACCAATCCGGTTGCTGTGGGCGATCGGGTGCGAATTGCTGTTGAAAAAGACGAGACAGAAGGTCTGATCACCGAAATATTTCCCCGCAAGAATTACATCGTTCGCAAGTCTGTAAACCTATCCAAGCAAATTCACATTTTGGCTGCCAATGTGGATGTGGCTTTTTTGATGGTCACCCTTAACAATCCAGTTACCTATCCCGCTTTTATCGATCGTTTTTTGGCAACTGCCGAAGCTTTTGAAGTGGATGTGGTCTTGCTTTTTAACAAAGAGGACACTTATTCCGATACCGAACTCAATGAGCTGCGCGCATTGCAATCTGTATACCAACAAATCGGATACCGGTGTTTGGAAATCTCTGCGCTTTATGGCAACCAAGTCGATGCGGTTCGAGCGTTGATGACCGATAAAGTCTGTATGCTTTCAGGCCATAGTGGCGTAGGAAAGTCCACTTTGGTCAATGCGTTGGCACCAGGTTTGAAGTTAAAAACCGCTGAAATTTCTGAACAACACCAACAGGGACAACATACCACAACTTTTGCCGAAATGCACGCATTGGGTTTTGGCGCCAAAATCATTGACACCCCCGGCATACGTGGTTTTGGAATGGTGGATTTTGAACGTGAGGAACTGGGCGATTATTTTCGTGAGTTTTTTGCACTCAAAGACCAATGCAAATTCAACAATTGCCTTCATGTAGATGAACCCAAATGTGCGGTCAAAGTGGCTCTTGAATCTGGTGAAATTGCCCCTTCCCGTTATAAAAGTTACCTGCAGATGCTTGAGGGAGATGCGACTCACTTTCGAACCGATTTTCCGTCAGGAAAACAAGACTTTATGTTATGAGAGTAGTCATTCAGCGCGTTGAAAAAGCAGCAGTTTCTGTAGACAGTGCAATCGTTGGCAGTATTGAAAAAGGATTGTTGGTGCTGTTGGGGATTACTCACGACGACACCATGGAAGACGTGGAGTGGTTGGTAAAAAAAGTGGTACAAATGCGGATTTTTGATGACCCAAAAGGGGTCATGAATCATTCCTTGCAGGACGTAGGCGGAAATATGTTGGTAGTAAGCCAGTTTACCCTACACGCCCAGACCAAAAAAGGGAACCGCCCATCCTATGTCCAAGCTGCCAAACACCAAATCGCCGTACCTTTGTACGAAGCTTTTGTCAAACAAGCTGAGGCCTTGATTGGAAAACCAGTAGCCACCGGAGTATTTGGCTCGATGATGAAAGTAACATTGACCAACGATGGGCCGGTGACCATTGTTGTTGATAGTAAAAACAGAGAATGATGAACATACAAGATGCCCAAAAAGCCGTTGATGAATGGATACAGAAGCACGGTGTTCGCTATTTTGACGAACTGACCAATATGGCGCAGCTAACCGAGGAAGTAGGTGAGGTAGCGCGTATCATTGCCCGACGGTATGGGGAGCAATCTGAAAAAGAAAGCGACAAAGAAAAAGATTTAGGCGAAGAATTGGCCGATGTGGTATTTGTAGTCTTGTGTTTGGCCAATCAAACGGGAATTGATTTGGGAGATGCCTTCGCGAAAAAACTCGACCTCAAAGGCAAACGTGACCACAACCGCCATCACAACAATCCAAAGATTCAAGGATAAATGAAGCAGATTACCCTGACACATCCCAGCGCCCAACTCAATGGGCAGTTGGCCATTACAGGCTCGAAAAGTGAATCCAATCGTTTGTTGGTGTTGCAAGCCCTATATCCCGGACTGCATATCCATAACTTGTCCAATTCAGATGACACCCATGCCATGCAAAAAGGTTTGGCTGCTGATGAGAACCTGATAGATATTGGTCATGCGGGGACAACCATGCGCTTTCTTACCGCATTTTTTGCTACACAAGAAGGTTCTGAAAAAGTCCTAACCGGCTCAAAGCGCATGCAAGAAAGACCTATTTCTGTGTTGGTAGATGCCTTACGCCAGTTAGGGGCAGATATTGAGTACGAAAAAAACGAAGGGTACCCGCCCTTACGCATTTGTGGTAAAAAACTCTCAAAAAATCAGGTGACTTTGGCCGCCAATGTAAGCAGTCAGTATATTTCAGCCTTGTTGTTGGTAGCGCCCAAACTTCCCAAAGGTCTTCACCTGAAATTGGTGGGCAAAATCACCTCGGTTCCATATATCGAAATGACATGCGCCTTATTACGTCAACAAGGGGTAGATGTGGTTTTTGAGGGACAAGACATTCGCGTGGCACCACTTTTGGAACCCGATTCCAAAGAAGTGTGGGTTGAATCGGATTGGAGTTCAGCGTCCTATTTTTTTGGTTTGGCTGCTATGGCAAATAATGCCCACCTAAAACTATCAACCTATAAAGCGGACAGCCTTCAGGGTGACCGTGTTTTGGTCGATATCTACAAACAGTTGGGAGTGGTTTCCCACATGGGAGAAAATCACCTTTTGTTGGAGAAGTCGAATGCTTCCAAAGGGGAGCTCAATTTTGATTTGGCCGATGCACCTGACATAGCTCAGACGATAGCTGTCAGTTGCTATGGCATGGGCGTGGGCTGTCATCTGACCGGTTTACACACCCTCAAAATCAAAGAAACCGATCGTCTGGTGGCCTTAGAAACGGAGCTATCCAAATTAGGAGCAGATATTCAAGTTACCAATGACAGTTTGCATCTCAAGCCGCGTACAGGTGCCATAGTGCCTCATGTGGCTATCGATACCTACCACGATCATCGTATGGCCATGGCATTTGCGCCTCTGGGACTTCTAGTGCCCATCACCATTAATGATCCCGAGGTGGTTTCCAAATCCTATCCAGAATTCTGGTCTGACCTCGAGGATTTGGGTTTTGTTTTGAGCTAGATTCGAATTATTCCCTCATTCACTTGACAAGGCCCCCTTTGGGATAGTATATTTGCGCACTTAAATAAAGAAATGAAATTATCGCACTTTAACTTTGACTTGCCCGAAACCCTATTGGCCGAATATCCTGCAGACCATAGAGATGATTCCAAATTGATGGTACTGCATCGAGAAACAGAGACTATTGAACACAAACATTTTCGGGATATTGTCGATTATTTCGACGAAGGTGATGTGATGGTGCGCAACAACACCAAGGTATTTCCTGCCCGTTTGATTGGTAACAAAGAAAAAACCGGTGCCAAAATTGAGGTATTCCTTCTTCGTGAACTCAATCAGGAGCAACGCCTTTGGGATGTGCTTGTAGACCCCGCTCGTAAGATTCGCATTGGTAACAAACTCTACTTTGGTGATGGAGAAGAATTGGTTGCTGAGGTTATAGACAATACCACCTCTAGAGGTCGTACACTTCGTTTTTTATTTGATGGTTCTTATGATGCTTTTCGGGAAAAGTTGCACCAAATGGGTCAAACACCTCTACCGAAGTACATCAAGCGACAAGAAGAAGATTTTGACCGTGACCGTTACCAAACCATCTACGCCAAGCACGAAGGAGCTGTGGCTGCGCCTACGGCAGGTTTGCATTTTTCAAAACACGTATTGAAGCGTTTGGAAATCAAAGGGATCGATATGGCAGACATTACTCTCCATGTGGGGCTAGGGACTTTCAACCCCGTAGAAGTGGAGGATCTTTCCAAACATAAAATGGATTCTGAAGAACTTATTATCGATGAGGCTGCGGTGGCATTGGTCAATCGTGCCAAGGCAGAAAAAAAGCGGGTGTGTTCTATCGGCACAACCTCTATGAGGGCTTTGGAAACTTCTGTCTCTTCGAGCAATACGCTGAACACATACCGAGGTTGGACCCATAAATTTATTTTTCCCCCATACGATTTCAGAATCGCCGATAGTATGGTAACCAACTTTCATTTGCCAAAATCTACCTTATTGATGATGGTGTCTGCTTTTGCAGGTCATGATTTTGTCAAAAAAGCATACGAGGAAGCTGTTAAGAAAAAATATCGCTTTTACTCCTATGGAGACGCGATGTTAATCCTCTAATATGACCCCTGTACGCAAGGACATTCGCACCCTTTCAAAGGATGAGTTGCGTGCATTTTTTAAGGAAAACGACATTCCGGTTTTTAAAGGCAATCAGGTCTATGAATGGTTGTGGCGCAAGGCTGCTCAAAGCTTTGATGTAATGACCAATTTGTCGGTTGCCCATCGCGAACTGTTGGATGAGAATTTTGTCATCAACCATATTGAGGTCGATCAGCAGCAGAAGAGCGATGATGGTACCATCAAAAATGCTGTTCGGCTACATGACGGCCTGGTGGTTGAGTCTGTTTTAATTCCTACGGCTACCCGAACAACTGCCTGTGTTTCCAGTCAGGTGGGTTGTAGTTTGGATTGTACTTTCTGTGCAACTGCGCGGCTTAAGCGTATGCGCAACCTCAATCCAGATGAGATTTTTGACCAAGTGGCTGTTATCAACAAGCAAAGTCTTTTGTATCATGACCGTCCATTGAGTAACGTGGTGTTTATGGGTATGGGTGAGCCGCTGATGAATTACAAGAATACTTTGGCTGCGATAGACAAGATTACATCTCCAGAGGGTTTGGGCATGTCTCCCAAGCGCATCACGGTTTCTACTTCAGGAGTTTCCAAAATGATTGCTCAAATGGCCGATGGAAAACCCAAATGGAAACTGGCAGTTTCCTTACATTCTGCCATAGAGGAGACACGAAACAAAATCATGCCTTTTACCAAAAAATTTCCGCTCGTTGAGCTCAAGGCTGCCTTGCTGCATTGGTATGCCCAGACCCAAAGCAAGATTACTTTTGAATATGTGGTGTGGGAAGGCATTAATGACAACCAAAATGAAATAGATGCCTTGGTCAAGTTTTGTTTGGATGTGCCCTCTAAAGTCAATTTGATAGAATACAATCCAATCGACGAAAGTGATTTTCATCAAGCCTCTGAAGGTGTGGTTAACCGCTATATTGAAGCTTTGGAGCAACACAAAATTGCAGTGACCGTGCGTCGCTCTCGTGGCAAAGACATTGACGCTGCTTGTGGACAGTTGGCCAACAAGGCGGTTTAACCCCCACATTTACAAGTCTTTTTCCTAAAGTCACCCTTGGATATTGTATCTTTACCGACCCATGAAAATCGTTGAGCAGCTCAAACGCCCCATCTTGGAGGAAATGGAACTTTTCGAAGAGAAGTTTTCTGATGCCATGTCCTCTAAAGTAGCCTTGCTCAACCGCATCACTCACTACATAGTCAATCGAAAGGGGAAGCAGATGCGCCCGATGTTTGTTTTTTTTGCTGCCAAGTTGGTTTCCGAAAAGCAACAAGTCAATGAGCGCACCTATCGCGCAGCTTCTGTTATTGAGTTGATTCATACAGCAACCTTAATTCACGATGATGTGGTGGATGACAGTGACAGACGTCGAAGTTTCTTTTCGATCAATGCCTTGTGGAAAAACAAGATTGCGGTTTTGGTGGGGGATTATCTTTTGTCAAAAGGCTTGTTGCTGTGTATTGATCACAAAGATTTCGATCTTTTGGACATCATATCGACCGCTGTTCGTGAGATGAGCGAAGGGGAATTGTTGCAAATTGAAAAGGCACGAAACCTTAGTATTGATGAGCAGACTTATTATGATGTCATTCGTAAAAAAACCGCCTCATTGATCGCCTCATGCTGTGCGCTTGGTGCTTCGTCTGTACATGCAAATGATGACAAAATCGAATTGTTACGCTCTTTTGGTGAGCATATTGGAATGGCTTTTCAGATTAAAGACGACCTTTTTGACTATGGCGAACAAAAAATAGGCAAACCCACAGGTATCGATATCAAGGAGCAAAAAATGACCCTTCCTTTGATTTACGCCTTGCAACAAAGCACACCCAAAGAGCGCCGTTGGGTAAAAAACATCATCAAGAAACATCATAAAAACCGCAAGCGCGTACGTGAGTTGATAGACTTTGTAAAACAGAAGGGTGGTTTGTCATATGCGATTTCGCAAATGCACTCCTACAGAGATCGTGCGCTGGCACTCATAGAGCCCTTGCCAGAAAGCCCTACCAAAGAGAGTCTGACCCGTATGGTGGCCTATGTGATAGACCGCAGTTATTAATCTTAAGTTTTTTGTACTTTAGGAAGCCTATTTAAACACCTTGATAGACAAGTCAACCATAGATGCCGTTTTTGAAACTGCCCGCCTTGAGGAGGTGATAGGGGATTTTGTACAGTTAAAAAAATCAGGCTCAAATTTCAAAGGATTGAGTCCGTTTACCACAGAAAAGACCCCCAGTTTTATGGTTTCTCCTGCCAAGCAGATTTGGAAGGATTTCAGTAGTGGAAAAGGGGGCAATGTGGTGGCTTTTTTGATGGAGCACGAGCATTTCACCTACCCCGAGGCCATCAAGTATTTGGCAAAAAAATACAATATTGAGGTAGAGGAGACCGAACAGTCCGACGCGCAAAAGGAAGCCGCTACCGCCCGTGAGAGCATGTATTTGGTTTCAGATTTTGCACAATCTTATTTTTCGGAAATCTTACACAAAAACGATGAGGGAAAGGCCATAGGTCTTAGCTATTTCAAAGAAAGAGGTTTTAATGATGAATCGATTGCAACTTTTTCCCTCGGTTATGCACCCGACAGTTGGGAGGCTTTTACAAAAGCCGCTTTGGATGCTGGTTTTCAAGAAGCGTTTTTGATCAGTACAGGCTTGACCATCGCCAAGGATGAAAAACGTTTTGACAGATTTAAGGGGCGTGTGATTTTCCCTATTCACAGCATGTCAGGCCGTGTGATGGGATTTGGAGGGCGCATCCTGACACAAGATAAAAACGCTGCCAAATACCTCAATTCCCCCGAGAGTGACATTTACCAAAAAAGCAAAGTGCTTTACGGTCTATATCAAGCAAAACAAAGTATTGCCAAAGAAGACAATTGCTATTTGGTGGAGGGCTACACCGATGTGATTCAAATGCATCAAGCGGGAATCAAAAATGTGGTTTCCTCATCAGGAACCGCCCTTACTCCTGATCAAATACGACTCATTCGCAGACTCACCCCCAATATCACCTTGCTTTTTGACGGCGATCCCGCGGGGCTTCGTGCTGCATTGCGTGGGGTAGATTTGATTTTGGAGGCGGGCATGAATGTCAAAGTATGCACCTTTCCAGAAGGGGAAGACCCTGACAGTTTCGCCAGAAAATCAGATTTGGAAACCCTTTCGCTCTATTTGGACGAAGAGGCGCAAGATTTTATCCAATTTAAGGCCACCCTTTTGGCAGAAGAAGGGAAAAAAGACCCCATTCGAAAAGCAGATACCATACGAGAAATGGTGCAGAGCATCGCCAAAATCCCAGACCCGATCAAGCGTGAGGTGTATGTGCAAAGCTGTTCTTTGTTGATGGATATTAGTGAAGATGTGTTGTTTTCTACCCTTGCCCAGTTGAGTAAAAGTCCCAAAAAACCTACGACTCGAAAAGCGTCCAAGCCTGCTATGGAGTTGGTCAATACCCCTACCCAAAAGGTTGATGT
The DNA here is from genome assembly GCA_964229545.1 of Flavobacteriaceae bacterium. GTDB lineage: Bacteria > Bacteroidota > Bacteroidia > Flavobacteriales > Flavobacteriaceae > UBA724. The sequence goes on from CAXRDP010000039.1 coordinate 16,196, forward strand.
GCGCTACGAACTGGAACGCAACATAATTGCTTTGCTGTTGCTTCATGGCCAGGAGGAAGTTGAAATTAATGATGTTGTTTTTGACCCTCAAAGCGAAGACGATTTGACCTTCAAAACAACAACCCTTCGGGCTAAGGTTTATGAGAAGATCTACTTGGACCTTCAACAAGACGAGGTGGAGTTGTCCACGCCGGCATTTCGTGAGTTGTACGAGCAGCTACTTATCAAATACAACACCCAAGAGCCTTTGGTAGTTGAATCTTTTATCCGTGATTTGGCACCGGAACAATCGAGTTTGGTAACCAGTATTTTAATGCAGGACGAAGGCAACCCACTACACGACTGGGAGCGCAAAAATATTTTCGTAAAAGAAAAAACCAAAGAAATTGGCCGTTGGCTCACCCAGACCGTTCTTAATTTTCGATGCCATTTGATTCAAGAAAAAATAGGAAGCCTTCAACAACAAACTGCAACCTCTCAAAGCCAAACCCACAGCGAAGTGTTGGAGGAGGTAAATGCCTATGTGGGGTTGCGGAAAAACCTAAGTGAACGCTTAGACAGGGTCTTGTTCTAGAAAGTTTCGATATGCATCGATTGGGCTTTGCGAATCAGCTCGACCAAATTGCGCACCTTTAGTTTTTTCATAATCCGACTTCTATAGGTGCTAACAGTTTTTTCGTTAATATCTAACTCAAAAGCGATTTCTTTGTTTCGCTTTCCACCAGACAATAGTTTCAAGACTTCGACTTCGCGCATGGACAATTTCTTAAAGAGTCTACGTGGGTTGCCTGTGGTTTCATCAAACGCGATGCTTTGTGCCAATTGGTTGGTGATATAGACACCACCCGAACTGATTTTGAGAATGGCATCTCGGATGTAGCTCGAAGGCACAGACTTGTTCAGATAGGCAGAAGCCCCTGCTTTTAGGGACGAAATGGCATACACCTCTTCGGGTTGTCCTGTAAAAATCAATGCACGAACTGCGGGATATTCATTTTTGATTTTTTTCAAAATCGAAAGCCCGTCCACAGCTGAAAAATCCAGTTCCATGATGACAATATCAACCAGATTGTCATCTAAAAATGCGTATAAATCCTCGTCGTTAGTAACCTTTCCAACTATGGAAATCTCAGTGGAATTGCGAAACACAGCCTTGATGCCCTTGTGGACAATGATGTGAGGATCTGCAATGAGAACTTTGATCATGCTTACGGCTGTTTGGCTCAAAGCATAAAGAAACAATAAAATGAATCAAACTACAAAGTGTGTAGGTAAATTCCTCAAAAATTTAACAAAAAGATTACCTAAGTGATGGTGGAATTTCACAAACCGGAATGGGTAACATCTTGTGTTTGTTGGCGTTGTGGTGTTTTAAAAACACCTCAAGTACTTCTTTTTGTCTGCCATCAAAGTCGTTGGGTGTTTTTTCAGCATGGTGTTGCTCCATAGCCCATTCAAGCTCTTTATAGCTGGCGCCAAGTTGGTCTTCATCAGTTCTGTCGTCGTCCCATAACCCATCTGTAGGCGCTGCTTGTACAATACTTTCATCGACACCCAAGTGTTGAGCCAGTGCCCAAACTTCGGTTTTCATCAGGTCGGCAATCGGGCTTACATCCACACCGCCATCACCGTATTTGGTATAAAAGCCCACACCAAAATCTTCAACTTTGTTACCAGTACCTGCAACCAAAGCACGGTTAACACCAGCATAATAATACAGGGTAGTCATTCGTAGACGCGACCTGCTATTGGCTAGGGACAAAAGTCTGTTGGGCATGCCTTCAGTTGTTTTATCCAGTTGTTTAAAAGCGTTAAAAACTGCGTTGAGATCCACTCTTTTGACAGTCACATTGTGGAAAGTTTCTGCCAACCATTTGTTGTGAGTTTCAGCCCTACTCACCTGATTGGAGGCCTGTTGAATGGGCATTTCCAGACATAAGGTGGGTTTGCCTGTCAGGGCGCAAAGCGTTGATGTGAGTGCCGAGTCTACCCCGCCAGAAACACCTACCACAAAACCTTGAAGGTTGGATTGGGAAAGGTATCCGCCCAGCCACTGGACGATGTGGTCGGCGAGCTGTTGCTTTTTCATAGTTTTTTTATTTATTAAGTAGTAGTTTCGTGCTACTGTTCAATAAAGAGTCAAATGTAGTGGATTTATGGGTTTCTTAAAAAGCAGCATCTATTTTCTTATGCTTTCCATTTGTTTTTTGCATATAAGTTGTAAAAATCAAAAGGAAAACCTTCCTTTTGTGTCCTACGAACTCATTCGTTTTGAGCAGTTATTCTATGGAGAAACCGTAAACACACTCGAAGACCTGCAAAATACCTATCCCTACTTTTTTCCCTCAGAAACACCTATGGAGGTTTGGATCGACAAGCAAAAAGACAGCCTTCAGAGGGTTTTGTTTGAGGCGACCAAAGCAATCACAACAGACAAACTCAACCAAGATCTACAACCGCTTTTGGGTAGATATAAAAATATCTTCCCCAAAACTGCTTTGCCCAAAAAAATCATCACCCTGATGTCGGATGTGGATTACAACAACAAGGTAATAGATGCCGATAGTCTGCTACTGATTTCTGTCGATGTGTTTTTAGGAAAAGACCACCCTTTGTATGAAGGGATTCCTATGTACATCAGGCAAAACATGAGCCCTGACCAAGTCTTACCTGAGGTGGCAGAAGTGTTGTCCCAAAAACAATTATCATCCGTTGAGGGTCGTACTTTTTTGGCACATATGATATACCATGGAAAAAAACAATGGCTTAAACAGCAGCTTTTACCTGATCAAGGGGTAGATGTGATTTTGGGATATACTGCTGAACAACTAAGATGGGCTGAAGCCAACGAAAAAGAAATATGGAATTATTTTGCCGGTCAAGAAATGCTGTTTAGCACCCAATCCGATTTGATCAGTCGATTTATTCGACCTGCGCCATTTTCTAAATTCTACCTTGATATTGATCAAGAATCTCCGGGAAAAATTGGACAATGGCTGGGTTTGCAGATTGTCGAATCTTACGCCAAAAGAACCAATAATTCCGTTGAAGAAATAATAAATACACCCTATATGGAATTGTATAGGGCCTCTAAATATAAACCTCGTCGATGAAGAAAACTACCATCAGTATTGATGTCAGCTTGGATGTCAATCAAGTTCCTGAAAAATTGAGTTGGTCTGCCCCGGATGGGGGTGTTAGTGACCAGGAAGCGGCCGCCTTGTTTATGAGTACTTGGGACAAAGACCAACAAGAGAGTGCTCGAATAGATTTGTGGACCAAAGAAATGCCGGTAGATCAAATGCGTGTTTTTGTACATCAGACATTGGTGGGCATACGCGCCTCTTATCTGAAGGCCACCCAAGACGCCAAAATGGGAGAGGCATTTCAGCAATTTTGCGATTTTTTCGCTGCTGAATTAAAATTGGGGAACGTCCAAAAAGCTAAAGACTCGAATTGATTTGATCGATGTAGTCAAGTACATCTTCTCGTCCCATACCCGAGGCGGCAGAGGTGATAAAAATAGGAGGGCAAGATTCCCAACCCGATTTTAAGAGTTGTTCCTTGTAATCCGCTACATTTTTTTCGATTTGCTTGGGCTTTAGTTTGTCTGATTTGGTAAACACAATCGAGAAAGGGACTCCGTTTTCACCCAGCCATTGGATAAATTCCAAATCTATTTTTTGGGGTTCGTGGCGAATGTCGATCAGCACAAAAGTATTTACCAGCTGCTGACGTTGCTCAAAATAATCTGTGATGAGTTTTTGAAAGGTTTTTCGTGCTTTCTTGGAAACCCGCGCATAGCCATATCCCGGCAAATCAACCAAATGCCATGCGTTATTAATCAAAAAATGATTGATCAGCTGTGTTTTTCCTGGAGTTCCAGATGTTTTGGCCAATTTTTTTTGCCCTGTTAGCATGTTGATTAGAGAAGACTTCCCAACATTAGAACGCCCTATAAATGCGTATTCAGGCGATTGGGTGTTTGGGCACTGATCTACAGCAGAATTGCTGACTACAAACTGAGCGGATCGAACAGGCATGAGATTACAGCTTGTTGGCTGTAAGCCATTCTTCCATATACACGTTGAATTGTTGTGGGTGCTCCATCATGGGGGCATGTCCACAAGATGCAATCCAATAGAGGGTAGAGTTGGGTAGAAGTTTTTTGAACTCATGCGCCACGTTGGGAGGAGTCACTCCATCATTTTCTCCCCAAATGATAGCCACAGGGTTTTTGATGTTAGGCAACTCTTTGGCCATATTGTGACGGATGGCACTTTTAGCAATCGTAAGAATTTTGATAAGTTTTTTACGATCATTTACGGTAGAAAAGACTTCATCTACAATTTCGGGAGTTGCCACAGCAGGGTCATAGAAAACTTCTTGACATTTTTGTTGTATATATTCGTAGTTCTCTCTCTTGGGATAGCTTTCCCCCATAGAATTTTCATACAACCCAGAGCTTCCGGTAATGATAAGACCTTTTACCTTTTTGGGAAAAAGCTTGGTGAATAACAAACCGATATGCCCTCCCAAAGAGTTTCCAACAACCAAGACATCTGTCAGTTGGAGATGCTCAACAAACCGATTGACAAACAACGCAAATTCTTTGACATTGGTTTTTAGCAACGGCAAATCATATATAGGCAGCATGGGAATAATCACTTTATACCCTAGGTTAGGAAAATGGTCGGTAACTCCTTGGAAATTGCTTAAACCGCCCATAAGCCCATGTAATATTACGATGGGTTTCCCTTCTCCTCTTTCTAAATATTTGAACCCGCCGGATTCTAATAACTGTTCTTTCATGAGCAGTGAATAGTGCGCAAATATAGCCATTTCGTGTGATAGCAAAACCGTTTAAAATCGTCATCGAAAGAAATTAAATCACGGGACCTTAATTTGATTCAATAGAACTTTCACCATCACAAATCACTATAAATCAGTCTGTTGTGCCATAATCCCTTTGTCAACGGGATAATTTATTAACAAAGTGGTAAAAAGTGGTAAAAAGTGGTATTTATTTGATACCTTTGGTTCAATTCGATTGATTCTAACTAATATGCACATAGTCGGCACTTATGAGTGTAAAATAGACCCAAAGGGGCGGATCAAGCTTCCAGTAGCTATTAAAAAACAGCTACAAGGTGTTGGTGCTTTCGTGCTCAAACGCTCTGTTTTTCAGCCTTGTCTGGAAATGTACACCATGGAGGAGTGGTCCTTGTTGATGCAAAAAGTCAATAAGCTCAATCGATTCAAAAAGAAAAACAATGACTTCATACGTCGATTTACTGCAGGTGTCAAAAAGGTGGAAATCGACGCTACAGACCGGATGTTGGTTCCCAAGGACTTGTTGGGGATAGCATCGCTGGAAAAAGACGTGGTATTGTCCTCGGCTATCAACATGATTGAAATATGGGACAAGACGCACTACGAAAAAGCGATTGATGATGCGGCCATAGACTTTGCCGAGCTCGCTGAAGAGGTAATGGGTAACGACGACCAAGATGTATCATAAGCCTGTTTTGTTGGCGGCCTCCCTTGAGGGCTTGGCTCTCAAAAAATCAGGCACTTATGTAGACGTAACTTTTGGCGGTGGAGGTCACACCAAGGCCATTCTTTCACAATTGGGCCCAGATGGCAGGGTAGTGGCTTTTGATCAAGACGAGGATGCATTGAATAACCAGTGGGGAGATGACCGCTTGCTTTTGGTGCATCAGAATTTTAGGTATTTGCAAAAATATTTGCGCTACCATAACATCGATAAGGTCGATGGAATATTGGCCGATTTGGGCGTCTCGTCTCATCAGTTGGATACCCCAGACAGGGGGTTTTCGATTCGTTTCGAAGGTCCTTTGGATATGCGTATGAGTCAAAACATCGACACCACAGCTGAGATGATTGTAAACACATATGATGAAACCACTCTCGGAAATATATTTTACCGATATGGGGAGCTTAGGTCTGCGCGTCGGTTTGCATCCGAGATAGTCACACAAAGAAAAGGCAATAAAATTACCACTACCCAAGCCTTGATTGAACTATTGCGGCCCATGGTGCCTGAAGTGCGTTTCCAAAAAGAGCTGGCACAAATTTTTCAAGCCCTTAGAATAGAAGTCAATCAAGAGCTATCAGCTTTGGAAGCCTTGCTAGAACAAAGTGCTCAGGTCCTTCATCCACATGGTCGTTTGTGTGTGATAAGCTATCACTCTCTCGAAGATCGGTTGGTAAAAAGGTTTATGCAATACGGTTGTTTTGACAATGAGCCAAGTAAAGATGCATTCGGAAATAGTCAGTTGCCTTTTAAAAAAGTCGGCAAGATGATACTTCCCCGAGAGGAGGAAATTCAAATCAACAAAAGAGCCAGAAGTGCGAAACTTCGGGTGGCAGAAAAGCTATGAAAAGAGGATTGTTAGAAATATTACGTGGTTCTTTTTTAGTGCAAGAGGGTGCTACTAAAAACTGGCGCTTTATTGTTTTTCTGTTTTTTCTTGCTGGGTTAATGATAGCGGCCTCTCACAGGGTCGACGGAAAGGTCATGCAAATTGCAAACCTGAGCAATGAAATCCAGGATCTTAAAAGTCGATTTGCAGAAACACGCACACGTGCTATGCATGTTAGACTGGAGACAGAAATCAAAAGAAAATTGTCTCAAAGAGGTTTTGTTTCCTCAACTACACCGCCTACAAAAATTACAATAACCAAAACCCAATGAACAAGAAAAAACAACTCGTTTCTAAGATGGCTTTTGTAGCTGTGTCTTTGTTGTTGTTGGGGTTGTCCGTAGGCTATAAGTTGGTGTATTTGCAATTGGTAGAGGGTGAAAAATATGAAAAGCTATCAGAAAAAACCACTGTAAAAAATTTTGAGATAACCCCGATCCGTGGAAACATCTATGCGCATGACGGTAGCTTGTTAGCTACCTCGGTGCCTCGCTACAGTATCTATTTTGATGCGGTTACGGTTAAAAACAGCACTTTTAAAAAGTACATAAATCCATTGTCCGACTCACTGTCTGTGTTGTTTGGAAAACCCAACAATCATTACAGAGATTTGTTGATAAGGGCACGCAACCAAAAAAATAGATACAAACCCCTGGCTCGTGATTTGAGTTACGAACAGATGAATCGTTTGCGCACTTTTCCCATGTTTCGTTTGGGTGGGGTCAAAGGAGGTCTTATTGTGGAGCGAAAAACGGTTCGTGAGCGTCCCTTGGGGAAAATCGCGGAACGTACCATAGGATATGAGCAGCGCCAACCCAACGGCCAGTACTTGCGCGTCGGACTTGAGGGCGCTTTTGGAAACCGCCTTCGTGGTGTTCCCGGCCTGCAACTCAGACAGAAGATTGCCAATGGTGAATGGAAACCCCTGACAAACTCCTATCAGCAAGAACCTCAAGATGGTTATGATGTGTTCACAACCATAGACGTAAACATACAAGACATCACCCACCACGCACTTTTGAAGGCCTTGGAAGATTTTGAAGCAGAACACGGGACCGCCATTGTGATGGAAACACAAACGGGTGCCATCCGTGCTGTGGCCAATTTGGGCAGGACTCAAGAAGGAAAATATTACGAAAAACTTAACTATGCCATAGGCGAGTCTCATGAGCCGGGCTCTACATTCAAACTCATGGCATTGGTAGCCGCCTTGGAAGACAAAGTGGTTGATACAACCACAGTCATAGACACTAAAAATGGAATACTCACTTTTTACGGCAAGTACAATGTGCGGGATTCCAAAAAAGGAGGCTATGGAAAAATCAGTTTAGCTGAGGTCTTTGAACGTTCCTCGAACACCGGTATGGTTCAAGCCATCCACGAAAACTATAAATCCCGTCCAGAGCTGTTTGTTAACCGTCTGATTAATATGGGGCTTAGCGAGCCTTTGGGTATTTCTGTGTTGGGGGAGGGCATTCCCAAAATTCCACATCCCAAAGATGCGGATTGGGATGGTCTTGACTTGCCCTGGATGGCTTATGGGTATGGGGTTTCTTTAACTCCTTTGCAGACGTTGACTTTCTACAATGCCGTTGCTAACAATGGGGTTATGGTGAAACCGAGGTTTGTAGATCAAATCAGGAGTTTGGGTGATGATCGGGCAGAAAAGTTGCCTGTGGAGGTTTTAAACGCCTCTATTTGCTCAGAGGAAACCTTAAGTAAGGTACAAGCACTTCTTAAAGGGGTGGTTGAAAAACCGTGGGGTACCGCAAGAAACATTTATGACCCTGAATTTGCAATTTCAGGAAAAACCGGCACTTGTCAAGTTGATTATACCAAAGATGAAGTGCAATATGTATCCAGTTTTGTGGGCTATTTCCCTTCTGACAACCCCAAATATTCTTGCATCGTTGTGGTGCATAGGCCCAACAAAAAGAAAGGTTATTACGGAAACCGCGTGGCAGCCCCAGTTTTTAAAACCATCGCTCATAAGCTCTACAGTACCATTCCTGAAAACCAACAACTCGACATCGAACGACTTCAAAAGTTGACCTCGGTTGAAAAGGATTTGCCCCTTGATACTTCCACACCACTAACACAAACCCAACCATGAAAGCACTTAAAGACTTATTGTATGGGGTTTCTATCGAGTCGGTAGTGGGTACAACAGATCGGGACGTGGCGCAGATTCAGTATGACTCACGTCTTAAAAACCCTGATAGTATTTTTGTGGCCCTTCGAGGGCAGGTTAGTGACGGTCATGAACATATCAATGCGGCTATAACAAATGGATGCACAAGTGTTGTTTGTGAGTCGATACCCGAAAAAATCCAAACAGGAGTTACCTACATACGCACAGCCAACACACGTTTAGCCTTGGCAATCATGGCAGCCAACTTTTACGAACGCCCTTCAGAGCAACTTCAGTTAATTGGGGTGACGGGTACCAATGGAAAAACTTCGGTTGTCCGCTTGTTGTTTGGTGTATTTCAAAGGTTGGGTCATTCTGTAGGTGTGATTTCTACCATCGGCAACGCCATCAATGAGCAGTCCTATCCTGCCACCCATACCACACCAGATCCTTTGGCCATCAATGCTTTTTTGCACAAAATGGTACAAGCAGGGGTGGGTTATTGCTTTATGGAAGTGTCCTCGCACGGCATTGACCAGTGCAGAACAGCAGGTTTGCGTTTTGCGGGTGGTGTTTTTACCAATTTGTCACACGACCATTTAGATTACCACAAAACCTTTGCGCAATACAGAGACACCAAAAAACAATTTTTTGATCAGCTCTCCCAGGAGGCCTTTGCCTTAAGTAATAAAGATGATAAAAACGGTGTTTTTATGTTGCAGAACTGCAAGGCCCAACATCGATTTTATGGCTTAAAAACTTCAGCACATTTTAAGGCTAAGATTCTCGAACGCGATTTTGCAGGGATGCTGTTAACGGTCGATAACACAGAGGTATGGACTCCCTTGGTAGGAGATTTTAATGCCTCCAATATAGTAGCTGTATACGCATGTTGTTTGTTGCTAGGGAAAGATCCGGAGGAGAGCTTACATGCCATCAGTGCCATTGAGCCTGTAGCTGGTAGGTTCAATGCTTTTACTGCAAACAACAACATCAAAGCCATAGTCGATTTTGCCCACACGCCCGATGCCTTGGAGAATGTATTGACTTCTATCAATCAGATAAGAACCGGCAACGAGTTGTTGATTACGGTTGTTGGTTGTGGCGGGGGTCGCGACGCGGCCAAAAGACCCAAAATGGGTCGTATAGCCACCATGCTCAGTGACAAAGTGATTTTTACCTCTGACAATCCAAGGGATGAAGAACCCGAAGCCATTATCAAACAAATGGAAGAGGGGGTAGCACCAGAAGACTATAAGAAATTTTTATCGATTGCAGATAGAAAACAAGCCATCAAAACAGCTTGCCAGTTGGCCCACCCCAATGACATCATTTTAGTGGCAGGTAAAGGACATGAAACCTACCAAGAGATTCAAGGCGTCAAAAAAGATTTTGACGACATGATAGAGCTAAAATCAAACCTAAAAATAAGCGACTGATGTTATACTATTTGTTTGAATATTTAGAGCAACACTATCAGTTTCCCGGAGCGGGACTGTTTCAGTATTTGTCATTTCGGGCTTCGGTAGCGGTGATTTTGTCGTTGCTTATTTCTTCCATTTTTGGAAAAAAAATCATCCGTTTGCTACACAATTATCAGATGGGTGAGACCATACGCGACCTCGGTCTGGAAGGTCAAAAAGAAAAAGCCGGAACCCCGACCATGGGCGGACTGATTATCATATTGGCAACCCTTGTGCCAGTGTTGTTGTTGGCCAAGCTCGAAAACATTTACATCATTTTGCTAATCGTTACCACCCTATGGATGGGCTGTATCGGTTTTGTGGATGATTATATCAAAATCAAGAAAAAAGACAAAGCCGGTCTCAAAGGCAAGTTCAAAGTTATTGGGCAAGTTGGCCTGGGGCTGATTGTGGGGACCACGCTTTATTTTCATCCTGAGGTTACCATACGTCAGGAAGCTCCTGCCACCCAAAGTTTTCAAATAGAAGAACAATCTACCAAAACAACGATTCCACTTCTTAAAAATAACGAATTCGACTACGCTGACATGATCACATGGGTGGATGATTCATGGGGTAAATATGCATGGTTGGTGTTTATTCCTATAGTGATTTTTATAGTCACAGCGGTTTCCAACGGCGCCAATCTGACCGATGGTATAGACGGCTTGGCAGCGGGGTCTGCGGCCATTATCGTTTTGGCGTTGGGCATTTTTGCTTGGGTATCGGGCAACATTATTTTTTCAGAGTACCTCAATGTGATGTACATCCCACGCATCAGTGAGTTGGTGATTTTTATTGCAGCAGTCACGGGTGGTTTGGTTGGGTTTTTATGGTACAACGCCTATCCGGCTCAAGTATTTATGGGCGATACGGGCAGCCTGACCATAGGTGGAATTATTGCCGTACTGGCATTGGCGGTTAGAAAAGAACTTCTTATCCCCATTCTTTGTGGCATCTTCTTGATAGAGAATGTTTCTGTGGTACTACAAGTGGCTTATTTTAAATACACCAAGAAAAAAACCGGGGTTGGAAAACGCATTTTCCTCATGGCGCCTTTGCATCACCATTATCAAAAACGCGGCTATCATGAAAGCAAAATTGTGTCCCGCTTTTGGATTGTAGGAATTGTGTTGGCGATTGTTTCACTCGTGACCCTAAAAATCAGATAAGATGGACAAACGCTTGGTTGTATTGGGAGCAGG
>CAXRDP010000040.1:0-14851 GCA_964229545.1 Flavobacteriaceae bacterium
GCCATTGCCATCATTGCAGGGCTTTTTTTTGTGTTTGGATTTGTTACTTGGGTCAATGGCGCATTGATTCCTTTTATGAAAACCATCAATGAGCTTACCGAAGCGCAATCCTATTTGGTAGCATCAGCTTCTTATATCTCTTTTGTGGTGATGGCTTTGCCGGCCTCTTTTTTGTTGCAAAAGACAGGCTATCGAAAGGGAATGTCCATGGGGCTTTTTGTTATGGCATTGGGCGCTTTGGTTTTTATTCCTGCAGCAGAAGCGCGTACATACTGGATGTTTTTGATGGGAATTTTTATTCAAGGTGCCGGTATGACCATCTTGCAGACAGCAGCCAACCCCTATATTACCATACTGGGTCCTATTGAGAGCGGCGCCAAACGCATTGCCATCATGGGCATTGCCAACAAAGTAGCTGGAGCGTTAGGGTCACTTATTTTTGGTGCTATTTTGCTAAAAGGAATCGATGAAGTCAAAGACAAGCTTGGTGAGGTGTCTGACACAGAAAAGACCGCATTGCTAGATCAAATGGCCGATAGTGTGTTTGTTCCCTATGTGGTCATGGCGTTGGTGCTGTTTTTATTGGGATTCCTGATGCGCAAAGCACCCCTCCCTCATGTAGAGGCTGCCCAAGAAGACAGTCCTACGCAAAAGGTCAACAACAAAAAAACCATTTTTCAATACCCCCACTTGTGGCTGGGCATGCTTACCCTTTTTGTGTATGTGGGTGCCGAAGTGATTGCAGGAGACACCATCATTGCTTATGGTATCGCCCTGGGAATCTCAGCGGCCAAAGCGAAGTTTTTCACGACTTTTACATTGATGGCTATGGTAGCTACCTATGCACTGGGGGTGGTTCTCATACCAAAATACCTCAGTCAAAAAATGGCCTTACAAATGAGTGCCGCACTGGGTATTGTGCTTAGCGGATGTATTCTAGCAACGGATGGATATACTTCGGTTTTGTTTGTTGCAGCCTTGGGTGTGGCCAACGCCTTGGTATGGCCAGCTGTGTGGCCACTCACACTAGAGGGTTTTGGAAAACACACCAAAACAGCTTCTGCCTTGCTGATTATGGCCATTTCTGGTGGCGCCATTATCCCACCTTTATATGGGAGATTGGTAGATCAAGGCAAGGACGCACTTGTTTCAGCAGGTGTAGACGCTGCACCAGCCTTGGCCACGGCCGCCAAAGAGAGTTATTACATACTTATCCCCTGTTATTTCATTATCTTTTATTTCGCCGTATGGGGGCATAAACTGAGTAAAACAAAATCATTATAAACAACAATTAATAAAAACAACAACTCAATAAAACTTTAAGAATGGAAAAAAATATTTACTGGAAAAAAAATATTAAATACATCACCATTTTACTAACCCTGTGGTTCATTGTATCATTTGGATGTGGAATCCTATTTGTAAATGAGCTAAACGCTATTCAAATAGGTGGCTTTAAACTCGGATTTTGGTTTGCACAACAAGGAGCTATTTTCGGATTTGTGGCGATCATTTTTGCCTACATCTATTTGATGAATCGTTTAGATAAAACCTTAAATAATTAAGACCTATGGAACTTCAATATTGGATTTGGATTGCAGTTGGACTCAGTTTTTCGCTCTACATTGGAATTGCCATATGGTCTCGTGCGGCTTCCACTAAAGAATTTTACGTAGCAGGAGGAGGTGTACACCCCATAGCCAATGGCATGGCCACAGCTGCTGACTGGATGTCCGCGGCTTCCTTTATTTCTATGGCCGGAATCATTTCCTTTGGCGGCTATGACGGCTCTGTCTTTCTTATGGGATGGACTGGAGGCTATGTGCTATTGGCATTGTTGTTGGCGCCCTATTTAAGGAAATTTGGCAAGTTTACCGTACCAGACTTTATCGGCGATAGGTATTACTCAAACACCGCCCGTTCGGTAGCTGTATTCTGTGCACTCATCGTGTCGTTTACCTATATCGCCGGCCAAATGCGAGGGGTAGGTGTGGTCTTTTCAAGGTATCTCGAGGTAGATATTGTCACTGGTGTTCTGATTGGTATGGGGATTGTATTGTTTTATGCGGTACTAGGAGGTATGAAAGGAATCACCTATACCCAAGTGGCGCAGTATTGCGTTTTGATCTTTGCCTTTATGGTGCCAGCAGTGTTTATTTCCTTTTTAGTAACAGGAAATGTCATTCCACAAATTGGATTTGGTTCAAGTGGAGCCGATGGCGTTTACCTCCTCGACAAGCTCGATGGCTTACACAGGGAGTTGGGTTTTCATGAATACACTTCTGGCAGCAAGTCCCTGTTCGATGTCTTTTGCATCACCATGGCTCTTATGGTTGGAACTGCGGGTCTTCCCCATGTGATTGTCCGTTTTTTTACCGTAAAAAAAGTCAGTGACGCTCGTAAGTCTGCTGGATGGGCGCTGTTGTTTATCGCCATTCTCTATACCACAGCACCTGCGATTGCTGTCTTTTCTCGTACCAACCTTATCGAAACGGTAAGCAACCAGCCCTATGAAAATATGCCGGATTGGTTTGACAAATGGGAAACTACCGGACTTTTAGGTTTTGACGACAAAAATCAAGATGGACTCATTCAATACACAGCCAGTCCTGTCACAAACGAACTCACGGTTGATGCGGACATCATGGTATTGGCCAATCCTGAAATTGCTCAATTGCCCAACTGGGTGATTGCATTGTTGGCAGCGGGTGCCTTGGCAGCCGCATTGTCTACTGCAGCCGGATTGCTACTGGTCATTTCATCCGCCGTATCACATGACTTGTTGAAAAAAATTGTCATGCCTAAGATCTCAGAACGTGGCGAACTCATCGCAGCGCGTGTTGCTGCAACTGGGGCAGTGTGTTTGGCAGGCTATTTCGGCATCAACCCACCGGGATTTGTAGCCGCAACAGTGGCGTTGGCATTCGGATTGGCAGCATCTTCATTCTTCCCAGCCATACTATTGGGTATTTTTTCAAAGCGCATCAACAAAGAAGGCGCCATAAGCGGCATGCTTGTGGGAGTTTCTCTGATGCTTTTCTATATGCTCAAGTTTAAGTTTGGATGGTTTGGTGGAGGCACTAAAGCCGATTGGTGGTTTGGAATTTCCCCCGAAGGTTTTGGCACCATAGCTATGGTAGCCAATTTTGTGGTGACTTTAGCAGTAAGTAATCGTACACCAGCTCCTGATTTGGAAGTTCAAAAACTGGTAGAAAATATCAGGAAGCCCTAATATGACTCCGGTATTATTGTTTTTTACCTCTTAGTCGATCACAAATTTGACAGCTGTAGAGATGATATTGGCACGCAAGCCATCGGATCTCTGATAATGTTGAAACCGAATATCTGCGGACTTGAAGCCTGCTTTCCAAATCCGCTTTGATGTAAACAAGTCTGTGTAGCCCAGACCAAGGCCCCATTGGTGGCTGTCAAAAGCCGATAGGTCATAATCGGAGGTGTAGTAAGATGCAATAGATTGATGCTGGTTAAAAGGCGCAAAATAATCTGCTGCAGTTTGGTCATAAAAGCGGTATGTGGGTGTCAGTTTCCAACTCAGCCCTAATTTTATAGGTAATTCAAGTTGAAGAGTGTTAGACACTATGCCCCAATCATCTTGATAGTGGCGGTAATAGGATCGCAACACAAAGCTTTCGCTCAAATATAGGTGGAGGCGTGCCCCGAAAGGAATTTTGGTCCGGCTGTCGGGCAAGCGCTCCACATCATCGGCCAATTGGAAAACAGAACGATTTTGTTGGGATTCGTATTGTGAAATTAGACCGGCATCTCCTATAAAATAATTGGGTCTATCAGAGAAATACACCCTTTGTAAAGGATTCGATAGCAAGCCATTCTGAAACACATAATCCCCAAAAATGGCAATTTGTGCAAAAGAGCTAAGAATTTGAGAAAACAAAAACGACACGGAATAGCTGTTTCGATTGACCTGTTCAAAGTCTACAGCCAAGGGCCTGTAGCCTAAGCTAGGAATTCCTTGAGAATCGAGTACGCTAACCCCATTAAAATAACTCCTACTATTGGTTAAAAAGGAATCACCAAACTTTAAAAACTCGTGAATTTCTGTTGGAGTGACAGGCTTCCATCGGTCCAAATAGACTTGCCCCTTGAGCGAAATTTCAGCGTTTTTGTCACGAATCAATTTTGAAATTCCAGCACCAAGTCCAAATGATTCGTAATCATATTCGAAGCTACTCGACAATCGTGCATTCCAGATGGTGTTTCGATCGTCAGAACTGTGTGCGTAATTTAGAGATATTGAGGTAAGTGCATCTTTATAGGAGGCTCCCGAAGAGGCCACCCATGGAGAGCCTGTTGGCGCCACATTTGCACCGCCCCCCTCGTAACCATCGTCATCGTCGTCGTCATCATCATATCCACCTCCAGAGGCACCACTTTTGTTAAAAGGATTGCCATTGCTCGAACTGGCAGAGGTGTAGGCAGACAAACCAATATCTGCAGTTAGCACCTCATCTGCCGATAAAGGCATTTTAATCACAATAGTGGGCGTGTAGTTGGTCAACGCTTCGTTCCCTATACCCCCAGTAACAGCAGCATGGGTGCCCTCTTGTTTGTAGGCACTCATTAGCATATCAATTTCAGTAGTTTCTAGTACCTTTTTCTTAAAAGTCAAAAGAGAATCTTGGGCCTGAGTTGCCAGTCCGACCAACAATAGTATTAAAACAATTTTTTTCATATCAATTACAGCCACAGCCGCCTCCCGATTTTCCTCCATTGGCCCCAGAAGCCGCCTCTCTATACACTTGGAAAGTGGTTTCAAATCGTTCGCATAAATATGCGTTGAGCTCCATGTCTGGATCATTAATATTGATTTTTTCGTAGGCTTTGAGCGTTGCACAGCTTTGCAGTGCAAACCCCAATAGCACAATAAGACCTATTTTTTTCATTCTTGTAAAAGTTCAATGTTTTTTGATTGATGTATTTTTTGATGGCTGTCTACCAACACACATTCTATTCCATCTAATTGATCGATCATGGCAAGGCCTGCTTCTACACCCATCACAGACAAGGAGGTAGCCAAGGCATCAGCCAGCTCGGCTTTGGGAGCCATGACCGTAGCACTAATCAACTCATGACTTGGCATACCGGTTTTTGGATTGATAATATGTGCGTAACGCTTGCCGTCTATAAGGGTGTATTTCTCGTAATCCCCTGAAGTGACCACAGCACCATCTTTGATAGGAAACCATGAAAAAACCTTGCTTTTGTCCATCGGGTTGCTAATACCAACCATCCAAGGGCTCCCATCAGCTTTGGTTCCCCAAACACTCATGTCGCCGGATGCATTGATGATGCCTGAGACTGCCCCACGTGATTTCAACAGGTCTTTTGCTTTGTCTGCAGCATATCCCTTCCCGATAGCACCAAACCCGATTTTCATACCTTCTTCCTCTAAAAACACACTGCTATCCTTTGGGTCTAATATTACTTTTTCAAAACCTACTTTCGAAACACTTTGTCGAATCACTTCTTTATCAGGCATAAGAGTCATACTGCCATCAAACTTCCATATCCGATCCATTGAGGCATAGCTAATATCAAAAGCTCCTTGAGTAATTTTAGAAATGGAAAGTGAGCGTTGAATAAGCTCAAAAAGTTCAGAATCAACCGCCACAGCAGCCTTCCCAGCATTGTGATTGATTTGACTGGTTTGTGAATTTGGATCCCATGAAGATATCAGCTGTTCGATTCGAGAAATTTCTTCTACAGCCATTTCTATATAGTAAGTGGCCTCTTTTTGATTTTTTGCTACTATGGTAATTTCAAACCCACTCCCCATTAATGTCATCGACCTTGTAAAGGTTTGTTGGGCATGCAAGTAGCCTATTAAAAACAAAGACACTATGGACAAATGAATTGTGCTCAATCGATTAGTTTTCTCAATTTTTCAATATATCCCAAAGCACCAATTTTTTCATATCCAAACTGAGCAACAACGTTTCCTTGACTTATGACAACCACTAGAGGAAAAAAACCATTTGGGTTGTAAGATGCTGCCAACTCTTTGTGTAGCTTATCTAAGCTTTGAGGTAGTTTGTTTGCTTTTTTACGTGGAAAATCGGCTTTGTATAAAACCAAATGTTTGTCGGCAAAATTTTCAAAGCTTTTGTCTTGCCAGATTTCCTTGTCTAGTTTGATGCATGGGCCACACCAATCGGATCCAGAAAACACCAACACCAAGAGGCGGTTTTCTTCTTGACTCAATTCTTGTGCTTTGTTCCAATCCGACTGAAAAACTTGTGTATGTCCCCAAAAAGAAATCAGAAGAAAGCCAAAGACGGATAAATATTTCATTTTATAAAGTTAATATTTAAATAGTTAAGTTAATTACTCAAAAACAATGCCAACGATACTTCAAAACAGTTTTTGGAAATATTTTTTAATTGTGGGAGATGTCACAAACCAAAGCAAAAACCCACTCAAAACTGTAATCAACCCCAACATAGAAAAAGCCCTCAAAACGACATTGTTAAAATTGTCCCTTCCTTCGTAATCCATTGTGTGAGTCATCCATAAAAAATCAAACCACCGCCATTTTCTATGGCGCACTGTTTGAAACTTGCCGTCCTCAACTGAAACATAGCCTTTCAGTGAATCAGGAGTATTGTAAGAGATGACATAGGCAGGAAGCAGTTTCTCTCGATATTCATGGTGAGGATTTACATGCGTTATTTTTTCTACTCGCAACACTTCCAAACCTTCAATAAGGTGTCTATTGGCTACAGAAATTGCTTCATCTTCAGAAAGCCCCTCTTTTTTCAGTCCTGTCTGGGCATGATAGAGTTCTTTTTCATTGATGTAGTAGTAGGGCTGACCAGCAATGCTTCTTAAAGATACATTTTGAATCCCATGACTTGCTTTGAGTGCTGTTGGGCTAAGGAGTGAGTCAAAAGCAAGATTTGAAATGCTTTCTTTTTTGTATTGGTTTCCGTGAATGTTGTCTAAGTTGGTCCAACTAAAATACAAGCCACTGATTGTCCACATCAAAAATTGTATTCCTAAAAACACTCCTAAGTATCGATGTGTTTTCCGAATTTTTATTGAAGTCTTTCTAGAAACCATTAGCGCTCTATCTTTGATATTCTGTATTAATTGATAATGCCGATTTTTTTGGCGCGCTCTTCCCATTTTTTTCTAGCGACTGCCTGAAGGTCTTCAACATGATCACTCTCGTCCATAATTTCGATACCTAAAAGGGTTTCGATGACATCCTCCATAGTAACAAGTCCGGTGACCGTTCCGTATTCATCAACAACCAGTGATATATGCTCACGTTTTGTCATAAGGGTTTCAAAGATTTGCGGTATTCGAGTGTCTCGATTGACCACAATCAACTCTCTTTTAATATCCGACAAGGGCATTTCCCCTTTTTTATTAAGCAGTTCTTCAAGCACATTGTCTTTGAGCACATAACCAGTAATGATTTCGGGATTGTCACCATGTACGGGAATTCTAGAGAATCGCAACTTTGGATTTTGATCAAAAAATGTTTGTATGCTCATTTGTTCAGGAGCAATTTTCATCACGGACCTAGGGGTCATAATATTTCTTACCCTGACCTCATTGAGCCGTACCATGTTTTTAATCACAGTAGACTCTTTTTCTTCAATAACCCCTTCTTGTTGGGCAATTTCAGCCATCGCAGAAAAATCTTCACGGCTCATCACATTGGTTTCTCCTCTTTTACCCAAAATCTTGGTGAAAAGTTGAAGAAACCAAAGGACGCCTGAATATTTAAAAACAGGAATGATAGAACGCAAAAACAAGGCTGTAATCTTGGCAAGTTTTTTCCAGTAGGTAGCCCCAAGGGTTTTGGGGATGATTTCCGAAAGCAACAAAATCAGCACCGTCATGATGGCCGATACAATACCCACCATTCCTTCTTCGGAGAATGAAACACCCAACAAATGATAGACTTCTCCACGCCCCAACGACGAATAAACCACCTTGGCCTGTACCCCAACCAAAATAGCACCTACCGTATGGGCTATGGTATTGAGGGTAAGAATAATAATCAACGGTTCATCAATGTTTTTTTTCAAACCTTCGAGTGTCTTGGCAAACTTGTGCCCTTCCCCCAACTTTACACTGATGTAGGTGGGGTTGATACTCAATAGGACTGCTTCCAAAATGGAACACAGAAAAGAAACCAGAATGGTTAATAGGGCATATATAAGGAGTAATTCCATAGGTCAAATCACGAATCTAAGATACGTCATACTATTAAATTTAAAAACCTCAGGTGTTTATCTTTGAGTCGCATGTGTTAAAATTGTGTCAAATAAGCCAATATCTCAGTATGTTTTTTTAGTTTGGTTAAAAATATGACATGCTCAAAGGCAACTTCACCATACCCGCTATATGCCTCTCCCTCTTGTTGATACCCCTAGTAGGGATGCAATTTACAGAGGCCATCCAATGGTCCTTGTTTGATTTTGTCGTGATGGGTTTGTTGTTGTTAGGACTTGGTTTTGGCATTCGATGGATTCGGGGTAAAAAACTAAAAAATCAATCCAAGCGGAACTACATAGTTTTGTTGATACTAGGCTTTCTCATCTTATGGGCTGAGCTGGCTGTTGGCATTTTTGGAACTCCATTTTCGGGTAGTTAGCAGCAGCGGTTCTAGTTATTGATTTCTTAATATTGTGATTTTTAAAACCAAAATATTTACAAATCACCAAAATGTATTTAAAATTTTATTAACTTCGTAAAATAATTAAGCGAAACTACTTTTTTCGCAATCTGACCCGTGTGGACTGGGTCTAACAATAGAGTCGCGGGTGGAGAGAACGCATCCGGAAAAATCGTTACATAGGTTTAATGCTTTAAATGTTTCAATTATGAGCAATGAAGTTATGTTAGCACTAGCACTCAACCAAGGCCATGCACTTGCCATGGTTAGTGAAGAAAAAAAATAGTTTTTCTTCAACAGCACTAACGGCTCCAGAGGAGCCGTTTTTTTATTTACTTTTGAACCTATTGTGCTGATTTTTATACCTTTATAACATGAGAGACCTTAAATACCTCTTTGCGTATACGGTACCATTGTCTGCCTATATTTCTTTTGAATCCTTCGGATTGGGAACCTATACGGCTGTGCTGTATGCCTTTGTGATATTGCCAATACTAGACGTGCTTCTGGGAAAAACTACCAATAATCTAAGCCCTGAAGAAACCCAGTACAAGAAGGCGCATAAGATTTTCGACTGGATGCTATATGTCAATCTTCCTATAGTGTTTGGGTTACTCTACGTGGTTTTTTCTAAAATCTTAACCACAGAATACGCTGTTTCTGAATACATCGGATTAGCTCTCTCAACGGGGATTTTATTGGCCACCAATGGTATCAATGTGGCGCACGAATTGGGGCATCGAAAATCTTTGATTGAACGCCTGATGAGCAAAGCATTATTTACGCCCTGCTTGTATATGCATTTTTATATTGAACACAATTTTGGTCATCATTTTAAGGTAGCCACCCCCGAAGATGGGGCTACTGCCAGATTTAATCAGTCTGTATATGCCTTTTGGATAAGGTCGGTGAGCAAACAATATGTCGACGCTTGGAAAAAGCAATTTGAACTTCTCAAAAACGACGACCACAACTTTTTCTCCTGGAAAAATGATATGCTCTATTATCACTTGATTCAACCTATGTATCTAGTGCTTGTATCCCTTTGGTTTTCTCCACAAGTGATGCTGTTTGCTGTTTTAGTGGGTGTCATTTCGTTTTTGTTTTTGGAGAGTATCAACTACATAGAACACTATGGATTGAGAAGGTTTCAAACCCCTTCGGGCAGATACGAAAGAGTGCAAATCCACCACTCTTGGAACTCCAACCACAATATCGGGAGGATAGTGCTTTATGAGCTTACACGCCATAGCGATCACCACTATAAATCCGCTAAAAAATACCAAATACTCAACAGCTACGAAGACAGTCCGCATTTGCCTTTGGGTTATCCAGCATCTATATTAATGAGCTTGTTACCACCCCTATGGTTCTGGGTCATGAACCCTTTGGTACCACCAGACATGAAGCCCGAGAACAAAGTTTTCAATTAGTTTTAATCACACAACCCAAGATCGTAATTCTCCCGAAATAGGGTTTGGCTGGCTGTAGTGCTGACCAAGTCTACCGCATTTCCATCGCACCTGAAGATGGGGTAAGCAACCAAGGCATTCCCAAAACGCAAGTCGATCACAATGGAGTCATTGCGTATCAACCACGGATTTGGATTGGGTATGGCCTCTTCCAATCCGCCAAATACACCATTGGTACTATAAATTGTGTGGCGTTGCGTTGGGGTGAATTCATACATGACCGTTTGTTCAAAACCCACCAAATGCCACCGGCCAATGATAGAAAAATCCTCTTCCTGATTATTTTCATTTTCTTCACAACTAGTAAAAGAAAATACACCTGCAAGAAGTATTATTAAAAATTTTATCGACTTTTTCATGCCAATAAAATTAAACATTAGTTTTTTTTAAAAATTTTGTTTAAATTTATTAGCAAAAGTATAAACAGTTATGAAAAAGTTAAAAACGGCTACAGTAGATGTACGTAGGCGCACATTGAAAATTGTGGAATTCAAACCCCAAACCAGCTTCGGTCAACTAAAACGTTATTTTGTTGGTATGCTAAACCGTGCTCAATAGATTTCTCTCTGCTAACTAAAGTGTCGAGGGACAGACATAATCTGTTAGCGCAATGCCAGCTTCCTTTATAGCTTTCATCCCTCCATCGACATTAATGCCGTTGTGGATGCCACGGCTTTTTAGAATAGACAATGCAATCATACTGCGATAGCCTCCTGCGCAATGGGCATAGAAAGAACCTTTTTCGGGAAATGCACTCAAATGGTTATTTAAAAACTCCAACGAAGTATGCGATGC
The DNA here is from genome assembly GCA_964229545.1 of Flavobacteriaceae bacterium. Classification (GTDB taxonomy): domain Bacteria; phylum Bacteroidota; class Bacteroidia; order Flavobacteriales; family Flavobacteriaceae; genus UBA724. The sequence goes on from CAXRDP010000040.1 coordinate 10,936, forward strand.
GCTCGGGATGTGTTCAGATAAAAACTCACCGTCTTTGCGAACATCAAAAACAGGAACATCTTCTTCAATTAATTTTTTCAAAAACGAGGCACTTACACTTTGAACGGTATCGATTTCTTTACCGGAGGCTTTCCATGAGGCCATTCCACCTTTTAGATAACCTAACGTATTGTCAAAGCCTACCCTGGACAAACGCGTGATGGTTTCTTCTTCACGCCCCTCAGGAGCGACAAACAGAATCGGGTGTTCGATATCGGCAATCAGCGCGCCTACCCAAGGGGCAAATCCTCCGTCCAGTCCTATAAATATACTACGAGGGATATGCCCTTCGGCAAATTCTTTCGGACTCCGCACGTCCAACACCACAGCACCTGTCTCATTGACAGCCACCTCAAAAGCTTCTGGGTGTAGGGCTTGTGTGCCCTTTTCTAACACCTCTTCAATGTCTTGATAGCCGTGCTTGTTCATTTTTACATTGGCCGGAAAATATTGTGGCGGAGGTGCCAAACCGTCCAAAACTTCTTGCACAAATTCTTCTTTGGTCATGTCGGCACGGAGTGCGTAATTCATTTTTTTCTGATTGCCCAAGGTATCAACGGTTTCTTTCATCATGTTTTTACCGCAAGCCGAACCTGCCCCGTGTGCCGGATATACAACAATCTCATCGGACAAAGGCATGATTTTGGAGCGCAAACTATCAAACAAAGTTTCTGCCAATTGCTCTTGGGTCATATGGGCGGCTTTTTGGGCCAAATCGGGGCGTCCCACATCTCCTAAAAAGAGCGTATCCCCAGTAAAAATCGAATGGTCTTTCCCTTCTGCATCACGAAGCAGATAGGTAGTGCTTTCCATGGTGTGGCCAGGGGTGTGGAGAACAACTATAGACAAATCTCCTATGTTGAAAACTTGGCCATCTTTGGCTATGACAGCGTCAAAGCTTGGATCTGCATTGGGCCCAAATACGATAGGCGCATCAGTATGTTTGGCCAAAGTGAGGTGTCCACTCACAAAATCTGCATGAAAATGAGTTTCAAAAATATATTTGATTTTGGCATTGTTTTTTTTGGCTTTTTCTAAATAGGAACCTACCTCTCGTAAGGGGTCAATGATAGCAGCTTCTCCTTGACTTTCAATATAATACGCGCCTTGAGCAAGACATCCGGTGTAGATTTGTTCAACAATCATGGGTTACTAATTTTGGACTACAAAGTAAAGAATTTTAGGGCAAACCGCCATACATACAGACCCTGAGGTAAGCCATAGGATAGCATGCTATTACAATGTTTCAGCGCTCAGCTTTGGGATCATAATCTATAAAAAAATGCGCCCATAGCGACTTGGCCAAAGCCCCTATGTAGGGCATCAAAACCAACAATACGACAGACATACTAAAAAAATATGTTAGCATACTTTCTATTCCCACTAGCATCCCCAATACAAAAACCGCTACAGCAACCGCTACACCTATGGCATAAGACACATACATAGAGCCGTAAAAGAAGCTTGGTTCCAGTTTAAATTTTTGGCCGCAAACTCCACACGCATCATTTACCTTATTCATGGCACTCAACTTGTAGGGATGCTTAGTCAACAGATTTCCTTTGTGACATCGAGGACATTTCAAAAACAGTATGCTATATAGTTTAGAGGAAGTTTTCATATCAAGTTAGTGTGTCACTTTGGATGGTAGATTTTTTGAGCTGTTTCTAACACAGATTCTCGGTCAAAATACATGGGTTTGGTTTGAAAGTTTTGATACATTTCCATTTGGTCATCAAAGTGTGGGGAGTCGGCACGTTCGCTGTTTCCGTAGGAAATCACAGATTCAAAATGGGTTTTTTCTGGCGTAAAACGAACCAAACCAATATAAGACTCTCCGTGAGTGATTTTAATTTTTCCATTCTTATAGGGGACCCCCCGCATGGCTGTAACCACGTCGGGAAGTCCAAAGATGGGGAGTTCTTTTTCTCCACGAACCAGTTTTTGAAAGTCTCCAAGGCGCACATCGGTGGTTTTGAAGTGTTTTATCATATATGCTTTTGCCTTCCTTAAACAAGTGTGCAGCAAAACAGGATTGAAGGTTTTTGAAGACCCCAATTTGTTATAATAACTCCCCAATTGATAGTACAGGACAGCATAAGCACCAGCGCCAAAAGAGTCTGCGTCAGCTACACGATCCCAAAGTTGAATGCGCACCAATAACTCTTTGACATCTGGATAGTCATCAGGATTCATCTCAAACATTGCGTCAATGTTTAGAAAGTTATATTGGAGGGGTGTAGGGAGTCTTCTATCATATTTGATTTCTTTAAAATCTTCATAGCTTATGGAGTCTTTGGTGGTCAAAAGGTCAAACAAACGCGTACTTCGGTTGTTGTCATAGGTTTCATATCCCATCGGCGGGGCAAAATCATCTGGTTTTGGATTTTCTTCCAAGCCGGTAGACCGAAAAGGGCTGTGGTTGGCATTGTACACAAATCCTGCATTGGGCGCAATCACCTGTGGCAGTTCTTCTGTGCTGTAATAAGAATCCCAACGCGTTTTTTGGGTATTACCAGGCACTACCTCTCGCCAATTGTAGCCCATTGCCCGTTTGGGAATTTTCCCGTTGGAGATATAAAAAATGGTGTCGTTTCTGTCGGCGTATCCGATGTTGTATCCCGGAATCGCATTCTTTTTTAGAACCTTGTAAAAGGCACTAAAGGAAGTTGCTTTGTTCATCATCCACCATTGTTCCAAGGCATCGATATTGGTGGTGCTTGGGGTGCGTACGGAAAACACGCCTGTTTTGTTTTTTAGTGTCGGTCCATAGATACTGGTGTAGAATTTTTTTGAGATGGGAATGCGAAACCCTAAAAATTTCAGGTACAACTTGGCCCTCTTTTTTTCGAGTTTTAATTCCTGACCATCAACCAGATACACATCTTTTTTTTTGGGGTGCATTTCTAAGGTATACACATCTGCCTTGTCGGGGTAATTCACAGTGTGTGTCCATCCTAAATAGGGGTTGGCGCCTGTGAGTATACAAGGGGCCCCGGGAAAAGTAGCCCCTATAATATTGGTCCCTTCCTCACTAACCAAATGGGCCTCGTACCAAGATGTGGGGCCTTCCAATGGCTGATGTGTATTGATGGCCAAATAAGTAGCATTTTCTTTAGTTTTCACACGACTCAAAGCAATCAAATTGGAACCACGTGTATCATTTTCGATAGGTGGGCTATACAAAGGCAATTTGTTCTCCACAATCGCACCGACAAGCGCATCTGCTTGATTGGAAACAAACAATTGCAATTGCGAATAGGCCAATATCTTTTGGGGTGTCACCGGAAAAAGTGCCTCAACCAAGACCTCATCTGGGTGGTGTTTGGCATAGGCATTGAGTCCTTGGGCATAGCCCTCAAGCACTTTTATGAAACCTTCGCTTAAACTGGGGTAGTGGGTCTCAACCGTTTTTTGAGATTCGATAAGTTGGGTTAAAAAATCGGCGGGTGCTCCTTTCAGCCCAGAATAGGCGCTCAATAGGCCATTGCCTGCTAAGTAGGCCTTTTGGATGGTTTCAAAATCATCCTCAGCGTGTGCCCAAGCCAAGCCATAGGCAGTATCGGCATCTGTTTTGCCATAAATGTGCGGCACCCCAAAGCCATCACGAATAATTTCTACATCTTGCGGATTGATCTGACCGAATCCTAATAGCGGAACCAAAAACAATACCCAAAAATTTAGCGCTTTCATGGATTTGCAATTTATTCAAATAATAACATAAAATAGCATTATTAAAACTTCTTTATCTTTAAAACAAAAAATGAAAAATAGAAGAGCCTTTTTAAAAGAAGTTTGCCCCACAGTTGCCTTTGCCTTTTTTGGTGTCAGTTTTTTGGAAGCCTGTAGCGCCGAATCCACGGATGAAATTTCCCCG
>CAXRDP010000041.1:0-6516 GCA_964229545.1 Flavobacteriaceae bacterium
CCATGAGCGCGTTGACAATAAGTCTTTTGTTGGTCTATGGGTTGGTGTTTGCTTGGCTTAGCATTCCAAGGGTGGCTGAGATCGTGCGCAAATACAAAATCTACCGAAAGCCCTCCAGCCGTGACCTGCATTGGCGCTTGGTGCCCAAGCTGACCGGGATCGTGTTTTATGCAGCTTTTTTGGTGATTTCGTTTGCCTTTATCTCCTACACAGACCCTAAACGGCTCATCTTGCTGTTGTGCGCGGGTGCTATTATAGTTTATGTTGGTTTAAGGGATGATATTTTTGAATTGTCTCCATTTGCGAAATTGTTCCTGCAGTTGATTGCGATTTCATTGTTTGTGTTTGGCGAAAATCTTGTGGTCTGGAACTTAAATGGTTTTTTAGGAATCTATGAATTGCCTGTCCCAGTGGCTTATGTGTTCACCTATTTTATAGGGGTCTTTATGATCAACGCCTTCAACCTTTGTGACGGGATTGACGGCTTTGCCGGATTGATGGGGGCGGTGATTTCTTTCTGCTACGCCATTATCTTCTATATTACCGAAGATCTGTTGTTTATGGCCTATTGCATAGTGCTTATCGGGTTGTTGACGGGTTTTTTACGATTCAATCTGTCCTTTAAAAAGAAAGTCTTTATGGGTGATACGGGTTCGCTGTTTTTGGGTTTTCTGTTTTACCTCTTTACCATGTATTTTGTGACCGACAACAGCATTATCATTGATGGTTTCTTGCCCGACCGAGCTTTGGTTTATATAGCGGCCATGTGTTTGTTTTTGTTGCCCATGATAGACTCCGGGAGTGTGTTTTTCTTTAGAGCACTGCAAAGAAAAAGCCCTTTTGCAGCAGATAACAACCACTTGCACCACTTGGCTTTGCGCTATGCCAAAAGCCACCTCAAAGCTTCTTTGTTGCTAGTCGGCTTACTGGTATTGATGATTTTTGTGTTTGCGCGCCTGAGCTTTATGCTGCCACCTAAAACCACCATCGCTCTGTTTTTTGGCGCCCTGGTGTTTTGGTTTGGGGTGGTCGCTGTGCTGCGCAGGTTGCCTAAACGCTCGTAACTTCCTCTTTGATCTGAAATACCGTATCGCGCACCAACACCCAGCCGGTGCTCAACACAGCACCCAAGAAAGTCCAAATAAGCACCATAAGGGTGCGTTTGGGTTTGGAGCGCTCCAAAGGGATGTTAACAGGCTCTATGACTGTAAAAATAGGTGTGTCCTTGCTGACCTGTAGCTTGGCCTGCTCCAATTGACCGGCCAATTCTTGAAATACAGAAGACACTATAGAGAAATTAGACTCCAAGCGGGTGAGTTTGTTTTGGTATAAGGACGAGGCGATGTTTAGGTTTTGATCCTTAAAACGCGCTATGGAATCTTGCAGGGTCTCAAATTCTACCTTTTTGGCGTCGTGTTGCTGTTGAACAAATTTGAGGGTTTCCAAAGCACTTTGGTTTTTATAGGCAATCACCCTTTGCTGCAACAAGTCTGTGGCAGCCTGCGCTACTTGAGCGGAAATCTCGCGGTCATCCGACTCAAAGCTCAAAGAGACATAACCTTCTTTTTCGTTCACTTCAACGACAAGGTTGTTTTTCAAGTGCTCAAAGAGTTTTTTATCTTCTTCTGTGATTTTAAACAGGCCACCTGTAGGGTTGCTTGTCCCCTCTTCCTTTTTGTTTAGCAAAAGACCCGGCAGGCCTATGGTATATTTTTTAATGGTTCCTAAAACAGACACGCCTCCGCCCTGTCCTTGCAAATAATCCCGTAATGGCTGTGGGTCTTCTCCGACAAGGGTTTCTAACAACGCCACTCTATAGGGAATGCTTTGAGAAATGTTTGGATACAAAGAAGGGGGGATTTCCGAACCTCCGCCCATCAGTCCGCCTAAGTTGATGCCTGCCAAAGAAGCCAGTCCGCTCAGTGAGGAGCTAGGTTGGTCACCAGAAGTTTGGGGCACAAAGCTGCTGCCGGCTGTGTAGCGCACAGGTGCCAAGACTGCCAAAACGACGCCTAACAAAAAGGCCGCGGCCGTAAAGCGGACAATCCAACGGCGTGATGCAAATACTTTTTTAAACAATTCGACCAAGTCGATTTCGTCTTCTGCTGCTTCTCTGGGTTGTGTGCTCATATCAATTGTTGATTAGGGTTCTTACCAAAACCGTAAGCGAAGCCACGGCTGTAGTCAGGCTGATGGTTTCTTGAAGGCTCATTTTTTGTCGTTCGGTTTTGGGGGGAACAACCACAATAGCGCCGGGCTTTAGCTTTGGCCTAAACTTAAAAAACAAAAAATTGCTTGTGGCTTTCACGGCCCCGTTCTGATAGACAACATATACCCTGTTGCGCTTGGCGTTTTGAGAAAAGCCTCCGGCTCGGACTATTGCGTTGTGGACACTAATCCCTGGACGATATGGCAATACGGTTTCTCTTTGTACTTCCCCCAATAAAGATACGGTGGCTTCTTCAGCAGGAATGTTAATAACATCATCGGATTTAAGCAAAATGTTGTCTTCATGATTGCCTCTTTTACGAATCACCTCTGCCAAATCTACCCCTATAGAAAGACGTTTTTTATCCTCCATGTCTATAACTGCGCTATCATTGATTTGCTCCAGTTTTTCTTGGTCTTCATCTGCCACCACCCGATTGATGGAAACCCCACTTAGGTTGGCGCCGTCTAAAGCTCCTCCTGAGTCCATATATAGATCATAGATAGAGTAGCTGTTGGACTGAATGGGATAGGCGCCGGGATTAAGCGAAAGCCCTTCAACACGTACATATTCCGTCGGCTGGTAGCCCTCCAGTAGGCGGACGACCATAAGGTCGCCAGGCAGGAGAGAAATCTTATCGGCTTCATCTGCCGAGAACTCTAATGCATTCAGTTTTTGGGTGTTGTTCAAATGGGATTGGTTGCGATAGACCTCTATGCTTCCCGTGTTGGCACGATACTGAAATCCTGAGGCTAGCAAAACCAAGTCGCGCGCGGTCATCCCGTCGTAATACATAAAGGTGTCCGCCTTGTTGACGGCGCCTTGGATGGTAACGGTGCGCTCCGGAACGACGCTCAAGGCTGGAAAGACCACCAAGCTGTCGTTGGCCTGTAGATTTACATCTTGAGTTTCAGACAAGATTTGCTCAAGATCCACCGAAACCAGTTCGTTTTCTACCCCCAAATTGGTACGGTACAACAGGGCGGACTCCAAATAGGCATCGGGGGTGGGGCCGCTGCTCAAAGACAATAACGCGCTCAATGTAGGCGCTTCCTCAATGGGATAGCTGCCCGGCAAATACACTTCGCCCGAAACAAGTACGCGGTTGGTGTATTTGTCTGATACCGCTTTGGCCTCAACCACATCGCCGTCTTGAGGGGCAGAGGATACGAAGTCGGAAGATGGGAGTTTTAACACCGTGCGTTCCAATCCGTTGATGCGGTCCACATACAAGGCGTCTTTGTAGGCGTTGGAAGCAAAACCACCCGTAAAGCCTAAAAGATCTTGCATATTTTCGTTGGGAAGCGACTCAAAAACACCTTGATTTTTAAAAGCGCCAGTCATACGTATGCGGTTGCTGTAGGGCGCGACGACAACCACATCTTGGTCGTTAAGAAAAAAGTTGGGGTAATTGCCTTTAACAAAATAATCATACAAGTCTATATGGGCTGCAACTTTGCCGCCTCTGATGATTTTAATGTTCCTAAAACTTCCGTTTTTGTCAGGGCCACCGGCTGCATAGAGCGCGTTGAGAACGGAAGAAAAGCCGGATAGGGTATAGGTGCCGGGGGCTTGTACATTTCCGGTAATATTGATGATGATACTCCGTGCTTTTTTAAGGTTTACATCCAAAAACACCTTGTCAGCATCTGCTGCGTCAGACGCCAATCCTGTGTAGATGTTTAAAAATGCTTTTCGGATCTGGCTTTGTGCCGAAGCGAGGGTCAATCCGGACAAATACAAGGGGGGCAGGCGATCAATTTTAATGACCCCTTGACGAGAAAGTGTCCCCTCATAGCGGGTCTCTGATGCGCCCCATACGTCTATGGTAATTTCGTCTCCCGGGCCCAGTCTATAGCTGGCCGGTGTGGCCACAAAAAGCTGTGGCGTTTCGGTGATGTTGGGGTTGTTAAAAAAAGTGCTTCCAAATATTAACTGGTCTGGATCTAGCTCTTCTTCCGGCAATTGAACTTTATATGCTTGTTGTCCAAAGTCAGTCATTGTGGCTGTCTGAGTCGCTAATATATCAGACGATTGGCTCACAACCAGGTTAGCGCCATTCCAGGCGTTTCGCAACAAGACCAAGTCGTCAAAAGAAGCACCTCTGGTTCTGGCCAAGGCTTCTAACTGAGGAAGTGTGTAGCCCCTTTCTTTGGCGGCGGACACATAGGCTTGTTGCTCTTGCTTACTTAGACTGCGCAAAGTATTCATGTCCATGTCGGGAACTTGTGCGGTCAGTATTATGGTTCCCAACAGGGCTAAACCGAGGAAGGTTTTGGAAATAAATTTATGTGTTGATTGGTGGCACATAGGTTTGGTTTTATGTGTGGGTGGTGCTAATTTTTGATAATATTTTTTGGGTAATCGTATAGGTTGATGGTACGCCGACCATGCCCAAAGAGCCCGAGGCCAAAGTGCTCCCTGTTTCCAAAGGGTTGTCAGAGGCATAATAGGCATAGCGCAGTTGAGTGTTTTGGGAAATGGTTTTCCTTATTCGCATCGCCGACTGAATCGCTTTTTGGTAGTGTACGCCTTCCATTTCGAGTCCTATCACTTGCCAGGTGGAGCGGTAAAAATACGTTAAAATGTCTTTGTTTTGGAGCGAGGTGCCAAGCACCGTGATCATCGTGCCTTCCTGAGTAGGGATGTCGGTGTCTGAAAAGTCTGCGATGGTTAGGTCGTTTTCAAATGGGTAATTATCAGAAGTGCCTTCAAATATATGGGCGGTGGGCAACATGATGTCTCCTTTCTTGCCGTTGAGAATGCCGGCCTTTCCCATAATCGAAATGGAGGCCAGCTTCATTGGTAACTTATTTTGCGTCTTTAAAAACTCGTCCATCAACTCATAAGCCTGTTCGCCAAAGGCGTAATCAACCACCAAAAGCACGGTTCCTTTCTCAAACGTATAGGGGGGGCTTTTTATTTTATCCGTGTCGATAATCTGTGCGTCCACGTTGCAACCCGATGCATCATCCACAAAGATGGTCCCGTTTTTGGCTGCATAGGCATATACTTTTTCTTGTTTTTTGGGGTCCCCGACAAATTGCCCATACCAGTCTAGGTCTTGGGGTTGGCTTTTCAGCGCTTGTGGGCCATAGAGCAGGTTCAGCACACTGTGCATGTTGGCAGAAATGATGTGTACGGGGCGGTTGGTGAGTTGGTGTTGAGAAAAAATCCGGCCTATTTCTGTGGCCCATTTTTCCCCATGCATATGTTGCCCAATGCGATCTCGAAGCAAGGCGCTGAATGTAATGGTGCGCTTTTCTAATTCCATGCGCTCGCGCACCGCCAAATTGCCCATATGATAAATCAGCTGTAGCAGCCGCATTGGCTGTTTGGGAGTTTGAAATTTTTGATAAAATGTGCTGACCTCCTCAAAGCTACATTCAAGTATTTGTGCCAAGTAGGCAAGGGTGGTTTCAAGGGCCTGTTGGCTGAGTTTCTTTTTTCCTACAGCCGCTTCTTCTATTTTTTTCCACTCACGGGTGGTTTCTTTGGTTGGGTCTATAGAGATGCGGTCACAAATTTTGTCAGCCTCTATGTAGAGGAATGTCAAATGCGTAAGGATGTCATAAATTTCTGACCGCCCTCGAGTGATTTCGATGACCATTTGATCCTTGTCAATGCGATAACAGTTTCGGCGACGCTTTGGCGGCACTATGGGCGCAAAACCTGAACCTGACAAGCCTTCTTCTGAGGTAAGGTTGACAGAAACACATTCTGTAATCCCTTCCGGCAATCGATCTATGATATAATGGAGCCCGTTGAGTTCGGTTTTTGTTTCGGCTATGGTGCCGTAAATTTCCGGTTTGAGGGTGAGCAGGGCGTTGCGCAAGGATGCGCCTGAGATGCCCATCGGTTTGTAAAACCCTCGGTTGAGCAAGTGACGCATGCTCACATACATCCGCGCAATGGCGTTGGATGACTCTTGGGCGCGTTTCCTAATTTCTGGAGATACTGGGTCTTTCATCACGATTCTTTTTCCACCGCCAAAGCATCTGCAATCTTACGATCGTTTGTGAGTCTTGGCACCTTGTTTTGTCCCCCCAATTTACCCATTCTTTTCATATAACGCTCAAAACCTCCTTGTTGAAGGGGTTGTATGACCAGTGGCCGGAGTACTTTCCCGTCGATCAAGTCTTTGTAATAGGTGTTTTGCTCACACAAGGCTTTGTCAAGCGCAGCAGCAAAGGATTCTCAGCTTTTTGGGGGCGCTGTAAACTCCACAAACCACTCATGGTGGGGAAGACCTTCAGGTGGATTTACTTGAGGGGCCACTGTAAACTCTGAAATCCGGACCTCTGTCC
>CAXRDP010000042.1:0-3152 GCA_964229545.1 Flavobacteriaceae bacterium
CTAGATCTCCGTAGTAGAAATTGACCGGGTTCACAGCCACCCCGTCTTTTCGTACTTCGTAATGAAGATGAGGAGCCACAGACCGTCCGGTGTTGCCCACATAGCCAATGACATCTCCCCGTTTGACTCTTTGACCCCGACGCACATTGTATTCACTCAAATGGCCATACAAGGTTTGATAGCCAAAGCCGTGATCAATACGAATATGCTTCCCATATCCGGCCGAACGTCCATCGGCACGAGTTACCCTACCGTCAGAAGTAGCAAAAATGGGCGTGCCAGTTGGAGCAGAAAAATCCATTCCTTTGTGACGCCTGCGTGATTTGGTAAAGGGGTCTGTACGCCATCCAAACCCGGAGGCCATACGTTTTAGGTCGTCATTTTTGATGGGTTGGATAGAAGGAATGGCAGCCAAAAGCTTTTCTTTGTCCAAGGCCAAACGCTGAATTTCATCCAACGATTTGGACTGTACTACAATTTGTTTCGACAGTACATCCATCCGCTTGGTCGTACCAACTATCAAGTCCGAATTGTTGTAGCCTTCCAAGTTTTTATAGCGGTTCACACCGCCAAAACCTGCCTTGCGAACATCATCTGGTATGGGGTTGGCTTCAAAAATCACTCTGTAGATTTGGTTGTCGCGCTCTTGTAGGTTTTCCAACACGTTTTCAATCTGTGCCATCTTGCGATTGAGTTGTTCGATTTGAAGGCGGTATTGCTCAATTTCACGGGCTTGGGTAATCTCTTTGGGTGTCTCAATAGCAGGTGAGGACAAAAGGGCAAACAACATACCGAGGCCAAAGAGGGCCGAAACCGTAAAAAAAACAAGCACGTTTCGAATACGTACACTGTTTTTGGTTTCAATCTTTCGGTAGGAGAGGGTCTCCTGATCGTAGTAGTACTTTGACTTTGCCATTCGTTAAAATGTACTAATTTTACGCCACTCGCGGTGCCATCGACACAAATATAGAAAAATGTTCGGTCGGCTATGGCTCGATGTATAAAGTTATCCTATGAAATCTCAACAGGTTCGTCAACAATTTTTAGACTTTTTTCAGTCCAAGGCCCACAAAATTGTACCCTCTGCGCCCATGGTCAACAAGGACGATCCTACTCTGATGTTTGTCAATGCCGGGATGAATCCGTTTAAGGATTATTTCTTGGGAAATAAAACCGCTAAAGACAAACGTGTAGCCGATACGCAAAAATGTTTGCGTGTGTCGGGCAAACACAACGACTTGGAAGAAGTGGGTATAGACACCTACCACCACACTCTTTTTGAAATGTTGGGCAACTGGAGTTTTGGGGATTACTTTAAAAAAGAAGCCATCGATTGGGCATGGGAGTTTTTGACCGAAGTCATGAAGATTGACAAAGAAGACCTATATGTTACGGTCTTTGAAGGCGCTCAAGAAGATAGGTTGGAAGTCGATCAGGAAGCCATCGAATTGTGGAAACAACACACCGCCTCCGACCGCATTTTGATGGGCTCTAAAAAGGACAACTTTTGGGAAATGGGCGACCAAGGCCCCTGCGGCCCCTGCTCAGAGATCCATGTGGACATTCGTTCTGAGGAAGAGAAAGCCAAAGTTTCGGGTGCCGACTTGGTCAACCAAGACCATCCTCAAGTGATAGAGGTATGGAACCTGGTGTTTATACAATTTAACCGCATGGCGGACGGAAGCCTGCAACCATTGCCCGAAAAACATGTGGACACTGGTATGGGGTTTGAGCGTTTGTGTATGGTGGCTCAAGGCGTACAGTCCAATTATGACACCGATGTTTTTACGCCCCTTATTCGCGAAATTGAAACCCTGACCCAACATCCTTATGGTAAAAACGAACAAACAGACATCGCCATCCGCGTGGTGGCCGACCACATCCGTGCGGTAGCTTTTTCAATCGCTGATGGTCAACTGCCAAGCAACACAGGTGCCGGCTATGTGATTCGTCGCATTTTGCGCCGCGCCATACGGTATGGCTATACTTTTTTAGGGCAAGACAGCCCGTTTATCTTTCAGTTGGTAGCCACCCTAACCCGACAAATGGGAGAGGCTTTTCCGGAGTTGGTTTCCCAAAACAACTTGATAGTCAATGTCATTAAAGAAGAAGAACAGGCTTTCCAAAAAACCTTAGCGCAAGGATTGGTGTTGCTGGATAACCTGATTGATAGTGCCAAAGACAGAACCTTGTCGGGTGCCAAAGCGTTTGAATTGTACGACACCTATGGCTTTCCCCCCGACCTGACCGCACTCATATTGCGAGAGCGTGGCATGCAACTCGATCAAGAGGGTTTTGAAGCCGAAATGGCCGCTCAAAAAGCGCGTTCACGAGCCGCTACCAAAATCACCACAGATGATTGGGTGGTGATAAAAGAAGACAACGAAGAAGAGTTTGTGGGCTATGACCAATTGAAAGTGCCCGTACAGATTACCAAATACCGCAAAGTGCAGTCCAAAAAAGAAGGGGATTTCTTTCAACTGGTATTCTCCTTGACCCCTTTCTACCCTGAAAGCGGAGGACAAGTAGGCGACAAAGGCTATTTGGAGGCTGCCAACGGCGACGTTACTTATATTGTTGACACCAAAAAAGAAAACAACCTCATTGTGCATATCGCCAAAGAACTGCCCCGCCAACCCGAAGGGCGCTTTAAGGCTGTTGTCGATGCACGCCAACGCCAAGCGGCAGCCGGGAACCATACAGCCACTCATTTGTTACACCAAGCCTTACGCGAGGTGTTGGGCACCCATGTAGAGCAAAAGGGGTCTATGGTTCACAGCGGTTATTTGCGCTTTGACTTTTCACATTTTGCCAAACTCACTGCCGATGAGCTGACAGAAGTGGAGGCTTTTGTCAATGCGCGCATTCGGGAGCAACTGCCTTTGGAAGAAAACAGAAACACCCCTTATCAGGCTGCGATTGACAGCGGTGCCATGGCTTTGTTTGGTGAAAAATATGGTGACACCGTGCGCACCATTCGCTTTGGAGAATCTGTAGAGCTGTGTGGAGGTACGCATGTTCAAAACACCGCCGAGATATGGCATTTTACCATTACCACAGAAACAGCGGTGGCTTCTGGAATTCGACGCATTGAAGCCATCACGGCTGAGGCCGCCAAAAAACATTTTCAAGCTCAAGCACAGGCATTGGCT
>CAXRDP010000043.1:0-12014 GCA_964229545.1 Flavobacteriaceae bacterium
TCACACCAATGACAACCCACATCACAACCGCCAATACGCACAAAATAAGCGGCACTTCCTTTGTGATAGCCTTCCCCTTGTAGGGTGTAGAAAGCTTCCATCAATGGAACCACCAATCCTTGATTGAGTGCGGATTTCATCTTTAAAGATGTTTGCGAGTATAGGCCAAGAAAGTGTTTTGAAGCAACATAGCGATGGTCATCGGCCCCACACCTCCTGGAACAGGCGTGATATAGCTTGCCTTTTCTTTGACAGCTTCAAAATCTACGTCTCCGGTGATCACATAGCCTTTGGGATGACTTTCGTCAGGCACGCGGGTAATGCCCACATCAATGATGATGGCACCTTCTTTGACCATATCGGCTTTGAGAAAATTGGGAACCCCTAGGGCAGATACAACCACATCAGCAGAACGAGTAATATCTGCCAAATTTTGGGTACGGCTGTGCGTTAGGGTTACTGTTGCGTTGCCGGGCTGGTTTTTTCCACTCAACAAAATACTCATTGGGCGACCCACGATGTGACTGCGACCAATCACCACAGCATGCTTACCCGAAATGTCAAGGTTGTAACGTTTGAGCAACTCCACAATCCCAAAAGGAGTGGCAGGGATAAAAGTTTCCATCTCCAAGGCCATCTTACCAAAATTGGTAGGGTGAAAACCATCTACGTCTTTGTCGGGATCAATGGCCAAAAGGATTTTTTCTTCGTCTATGTGTTTGGGCAAGGGCAATTGAACAATAAAACCGTCTAAAGAATCATCGTTGTTGAGCTTGTCGATCTGGTTTAACAGTTCCTCCTCACTTATGGTTTCTTCAAGACGAATTAGGGTTGAATCATAACCAATTTTTTCACAAGATCGCACCTTACTACCTACATAAGTAAGGCTTGCACCATCGTTTCCGACCAGTACAGCTGCCAAATGTGGGGGACGTTTGCCCTTAGTTTTGATTTGAGTAACCTTTTGGGTCAACTCCTCTTTGATTTGGTTGGAAACCTGTTTTCCGTCTAAAATTTTCATATTCCCTTCATCATTTGCATCAACTTGGCAGCACCGCCGCGTTGTACCATTTTCATCATTTTTTCCATCTGTTCAAACTGCTTTACCAATCGGTTTACATCGTCCATTTGTACGCCCGCACCCATGGCAATGCGTTTTTTTCTACTGTGATTGAGCAGTTTGGGTTGGCTACGCTCTTTGGGTGTCATCGATTGGATGATGGCCTCAATACCTTTAAAAGCATTTTCGTCTATATCAGCCTCTTTGATTTTTCCGGCACCCGGAATCATACCTACCAAATCTTTCATGCTTCCCATTTTTTGGACTTGTTTGATTTGGCTTAAAAAGTCATCGAATCCAAAAGTTTTTTTGGCAACTTTTTGTTGGATTTTTTTGGCCTCTTCCACATCAAAAGCCTGTTGGGCACGCTCTACCAAAGAAACCACATCCCCCATACCCAATATGCGGTCTGCCATACGGTCAGGGTGGAAAACATCTATGGCATCCATTTGCTCACCCGTTCCGATAAACTTGATGGGTTTGTTGACCACTGATTTGATAGACAAAGCGGCCCCTCCACGGGTGTCACCATCGAGTTTGGTAAGTACGACTCCCTCAAAATTGAGTCGGTCATGAAATACTTTGGCTGTATTGACTGCATCCTGACCCGTCATGGAGTCGACCACAAACAAAGTTTCTGATGGTGAAGTAGCTTTGTGAATGGCGCTGATTTCATCCATCAGGGCTTTGTCAACAGCCAAACGGCCGGCAGTATCGATAATCACCACCTGGTGTCCGTTTTGCTTGGCATGGGCAATAGCGGCTTGTGCAATGCCCACGGGGTCGTTGGAATCGGGTATGCTAAACACCTCAGCACCAATTTGTTCTCCCAGAACGGCCAACTGATCGCGGGCTGCGGGACGGTACACATCGCAAGCCACCAACAAGATTTTTTTGGACTGTCGTTTTTGGATATAGGCAGCCAGCTTGGCTGAAAAAGTAGTTTTACCCGAACCTTGTAGCCCAGCCATAAGCACCACTGCGGGCTTGCTGTTTAGGTCTATGCCTTGGCTTTGACCGCCCATGAGTTCTGTCAGCTCATCTTTTACGATTTTTACCAACAACTGTCCGGGGTTGATGGTGGTCAAAACCTTTTGTCCAAGCGCTTTTTGCTTGACATTTTCAGAAAAGGTTTTGGCGGTTTTAAAATTCACGTCGGCATCTAATAGGGCACGACGGATTTCTTTCATGGTTTCGGCCACATTGATTTCTGTGATGCGACCTTGTCCTTTTAGGACTTTTAAAGCGTCATCTAATTTTTTACTAAACCGATCAAACATGGATGCTTATAGATTAGAAGTCCCAAAATTAAGCATTTGTGTTGGGTTTAAACAGGCGATTTAAACCAAAAATCACCAATACATGGGGAAAAGTAATGGCGGCCAAAAATGCAAAGAATAACGCCAAAGGATCAAGACCCAAGGAATCATTATAAAAATACATCAACACCAATCCAACGATAGACAGTAACCAATAGAGCCAAGCATCTTTTAGATAGGTACCTACTGAACTACTGGCGCCATAAAGCACAGAGACTTGGTCTTTTAAAGAAGGCCAACTGTGCCAAAGCACAAAATAGACCGCAAACCCTACCAATAAGTCTGTCATCCAAAATAAAAACACAATGATTGTGGTTTGAAAGAAAAGATCCACCAACAAGTTTTTTAGGATGTTTATTGAGTAAAGAATAGAAATCATAAGTAGCACAGAGGAGCTCAAAGCCAAGATTTCAAAGAAATAAACATCCATCATGAGACCTGAAATTTGATAAACGATTTTGATGACCTCGTTGGCATGTACATAAAACAGTATTGCAAACAAAAACATGCCATATGTAATATAGAATGTGGCAACCCGCCTTGAAAACTTGCTTACATATTTGTGCCATTGTTGTTCGCCAAAGTGATACGCACTTATGCCTACAAAAACCATCAAAGCAAAGACAGGAATACGGTACAACAAGGCAGCAAATAGGGCAACAAAACATATGTAAACCACAAAACGTTGGCTTGTCGAACTAAGAAATCCCAATTTTTTGATGAGTGACAAATCATTGGCTCCATGTAAAATTCCTACGGATAATACTCCAAAAAAGGCCAAAGAATGAATTGTAAGCTCAAATGGCATTTTACTAATAATGACACAAAAAATAGTAGCAATTACTCTGTAATCTTTAATTTTTAAGATGATATTTTGCAATGTTGATAAGTTTTAATTGAAAAAAATCATTTAAATATAGGTGTTTTGTTTAGTTTTTTTTTACTTTAGCCTAAACAATAATTTTAAAAGAACTATGACTAATTTATTTTCTATTGTCTCTGACGCACCTTCTGCGGGAGATTTGGTAAGCTTTACTTTCTTTATTGGAACGATGGCTATGATGGCAGCTTCTGCTTTCTTTTTCTTGTCATTGAATCAATTTGACAACAAGTGGAGAACTTCTATTTTAGTTTCTGGTTTGATCACGTTTATTGCTGCAGTACACTACTACTACATGCGTGACGCAAACATCGCAGGAGAGGGAACAACTTTCTTCCGTTATGTAGACTGGATACTTACTGTTCCATTAATGTGTGTAGAGTTTTATTTACTGCTTAAAGCAGCCGGTGCAACTACCAAGTTGTTACGTGACCTTATTTTGCTTTCTGTAATCATGCTTGTTACCGGTTATATCGGAGAAGCAGGTCTTGGAAACGCTGCATTGTGGGGTCTGTTCTCCGGTTTGGCTTATTTCGCTATCGTTTACATCATCAAGTTTGGTTCAGCTGCCAAGTTGGCCAAAAAAGCGGGTGGTGCGGTAGAGAAAGCACACAACACCCTTTTCTGGTTTGTTCTTGTGGGTTGGGCAATCTACCCCATCGGATATATGATCGGAACAGATGGTTGGTATGACGGAATCGATGCTTTGGGATGGAACATGGATGTTATCTATAACATCGGTGATGCCGTGAACAAAATCGGTTTTGGTTTGGTAGTATATGCTGCCGCTGTGAAGTCTACTAAGTAAGACGCGCACAACCATATTAATCTATATAAAACCGCCTTCGGGCGGTTTTTTTTACATCTGTTTTGGGCATTCTATACCCAATAGTTCCATACCAGAATGAATGAGTTCTCCCACTTTTCGAGCTAAAGCAAGTCTAAATTGACGAAGGTCTTCGTCTTTGTCGAGAATCACAAGTTGTTGGTAATAAGAATTAAAACGCTTCACCAACTCATACACATAATTGGCAATCAGCGCAGGGCTGTATTGAGCAGCAGCTTGTGCGACAGTTTCGGGATACATCTCTAGCCACTTGATTACTTCTTTCTCTTTGAGGTGTAAATCCTCCCCTTTGATAGCAAATACTGAAGTAGCCGCTTCGGCTTTATTCAAAATCGACTGTATGCGTGCATAGGTATACTGTATGAAAGGACCTGTGTTTCCGTTAAAATCTACAGATGCTTGTGGGTCAAACATGATTCGCTTCACGGGGTCTACCTTTAAGATATAGTATTTCAACGCACCCATACCCACCTGATGATACAAGCGGTCTTTTTCGGAATCCGAAAACCCATCCAACTTGCCTAGCTCTTGCGCCAAGTCGGCAGCAGTTTGCTTCATTTCAACCATAAGAGCATCGGCATCAACAACGGTGCCCTCTCGGCTTTTCATCTTGCCCGAAGGAAGGTCTACCATGCCATAACTCAAATGATGTAAGCGGCTGGCCCAATCATAACCGAGTTTCTTTAGGATAAGAAACAAGACTTTGAAATGGTAATCTTGTTCGTTGCCCACCGTATAGACCATACCCGACATATCCGGGTTGTCCTTGAGTCGCAACAGGGCGGTTCCCAAATCTTGAGTCATATATACGGAGGTACCATCGGCACGAAGGACAATTTTTTCATCTAGACCTTCTTGGGTGAGATCAATCCATACAGAGCCATCATCTTTTTTAAAGAAAACTCCTTTTTCTAGCCCAGTAGCGACGATGTCTTTCCCCAACAGAAAGGTGTCACTCTCATAGTAATAGGAATCAAAATCGACTCCCAAGTTTTTATAGGTGTCAGCAAAGCCATCGTATACCCACTGATTCATCATCGACCAAAGGGAACGGACTTCCTCGTCCCCTGCTTCCCAGTCACGCAACATTTTTTGGGCTTCCAACATGATGGGCGCTTGGGCTTTGGCTTTGTCAGCATCCAAACCGCTTTCCTGCAGTGCTAGGATTTCTTTTTTGTACTGCTGGTCAAAAGCCACATAGTATTTCCCTACCAATGCGTCGCCTTTAGTACCTGTAGACTCGGGCGTTTCTCCCTTGCCAAATTGTTGCCAAGCGACCATAGACTTACAAATGTGTATGCCTTTGTCGTTGATGATTTGGGTTTTGTGAACTCTGTTGCCTGCGGCCTCTAGTAGCTTGGCTACTGATGCGCCCAAAAGGTTGTTACGCACATGTCCCAAATGCAAAGGTTTGTTAGTATTGGGGGAAGAGTACTCTACCAATATTTTCGGACTGTCTGCGGTGGGTTTTTGAAACCCAAAGTCATCAACAGCAGCTATCGATTGTAAAAAATCGATATAATAGGTGTTTTGGATACTTAGATTTAAAAAGCCTTGGACTACATTGTAGTCTTCCACTTGTTCGACTTCATCTTGAAGGAAAGCTCCCAAGGCATCGGCCAGATCTGTTGGCTTGACTTTGATATGACGCAGTAGCGGAAAAACAACAACGGTTAGGTCACCTTCAAATCCTTTTTTGGTAGCTTGTATTTCGACTGCCTCGAGCTGTACTTGGTGTTTTTCATGCGCAAACTTGCGCACGGCCTCTTCGAGTATGGATACCAACCGCATAGGTGTTATTTGTCAGCAAATATAACTTGTTTTTAAGACAGTTCAGAGAGATGAATTACCTTTGTCTTATGCTATGTAATGTTTCTTATAACGATCCCAAACTAGAAAAAACCATTGCCGAATTGGTAGGCAAGCCTTTTGGGTTAAAAGAACGCCTGACAATGTCCGGAATTGGGTCGCCAAAAATGATTATTAGCCAGGCAAGTGTAGAAATCCAAAACCTACTAGAGCTAGACCACAATCAGAACAGCTGCAATGTTGAGCTAAGACCCATGGGGGTAATTGTGCGATTCCGAAGTTTGTTAGAAACCTACGCTTTGGTCATACCCTTCTACAAATTGAATATCTTCAAGGGGAAGGCGACACACTACAGCCTGTTTGGAGATGCCCACAAGATCGAAGTTGAGTCCAACGAAAAGGTGCGGAAGTTTTTCTCTAAAATGACCCAACTCAAAGCCACCCAAGCACAGGGACCTAATTAAAGACTGCAGCCATCATACAGCGGGCACTGCCGCCACCCAAACTTTCAATGGTCTCCAAAGCGCTATGCAACAGGGTCACATACTGCTCAAGTTGTTGAATTTGTCTAGTTGTCAAACTCTCATAAGCCGATTTGCTCATCACCACAAATCGTTTGCCGTCAGTGTTGCATACCTCCATCATATTTCCAGCAAAGGCATGTACCTGAGCCTCCGATATGGCAATAACCTCCTTGCCGTCATCTTGGAGCGATTGAAGAAGCATTTCACGTTCTGTAGCATGATCAACGGAGTCAAGGCATACCACAGCAAAATCTGTTCCCACACACATCATTACATTGGTGTGGTAGATGGGCATACGTTGGTTATGGTAGGATTGATAGGCATGAAAAACCACTGCCTCATACCCCATACGATCACAAAACAGGTCTACCAACTTCCTATGACAACGTTCTGACAAAGCGCAGTAGGCTTTTTTGTGAATGCGATCCAAGACCATACTGCCGGTGCCTTCCAAAAACAAACCCTTTGGGGCATAGTCCGAAAAATCATGCGCAACGGCCATCTCAAGACCTTTACTTTCCAACATCTGCAGGGGTGCGGATCGAATTTCCAAACGCCTGTTAGGAGCAAACATGGGATAAATAACGCGCGTTTTGGGATGATGAAAAGAAACCCAGTTGTTGGGAAAAACCGCGTCGGGTGTGTCCAAATCGGCTTCGTCTTGCCAAACAGACACCTGAACACCAGCAGCACGCAAAACCGAAACCAGATCGTCGAACTCCGCATGGGCTTTGCGGGTGGTCGTTGCGGTATTTTCTAGGCTCGTTTGTTGAAAGTAGTTGTTGGTTGCAGTCTGTGGGTTTCCATAAAACACCGACGGACGCACCATAAAAATATGAGATGTAGATTGTGCAGCACTCATGATTTTCGGACTAAAGGAAGTGTGGTACAACGAAACAAACCACCCTGTTTGGACACTTCGTGATAGGCTACTGGAACTACTTGAATGCCGTTGGCCGATAACCATTGGTTGAGCTTAGTAAAACTCGGGTCAGAAATCACCAAATTGGGACCTATGGAAAGTACATTAGTATGCATTTCATACAACCCCTCTGCATCGATGACAAAAAGGTTTTCATGGCCAAAAAATTCTTGGATCCATTCAAAGTCCTCAACGTTTACAAAACCTTTTGGATACACAATCGCCTTGTCTTTACCAACGGGCTGAAAGCAGCAATCCAAATGCAGTACATTGCTGTAAACATCTGTACTAGATTTTACCAACTCCAACCCTATGACTTTTTTGTTCGGAAAAAAATTTTGCAAAAATGTCACTGCCGCTTTGTTGGTACGTGCGGTTATCATATCAGGATAATCTGCTTGGTCGTAGTATCCCACAAACACATGGTCGCCATGCACAATCACATCGCCACCCTCTATGTGAACCTCCTCGGGGCAGTACACAACTTGGGTGGTTGGAATCTGGCTGATGATGTGCTGAATGGCTTGCATCTCCTCTTCACGTGCCGGTAGGATGTTGGACATAAAGAAGTGGTCATCAATCACAAAACCCATGTCACGTGCAAAAATCTGGTTGCAACCTGCTACGAGTTCGGGTCGAAGCACCTTGACACCGTGGCTTTCCAAGGCATGACGCATGGCATCTAGCTGGGCAACCAATTCTTTTTCTTCGGGATAAGTCCCTGCCAATATATGTTGACGTGATTTTAGGTCGTAAGCGGCCTTTGGTGTGGGGATGGGCCCGCTGTGGTCTGCCCTACCCAATACTACCCATTCCAATGCATTCGTTTCGTCATGGACACCTACACGGAACACAGCAAAAGATTATCTTTTGTCCATGGGGACAAAAGCACGCTCATTGTGCCCCACATAGATCTGTCTGGGTCGCCCTATGGGCTCTTTGCGAAGACGCATCTCTCGCCATTGGGCAATCCAACCGGGGAGTCGGCCCAAGGCAAACATAACAGTAAACATTTCGGTAGGGATTCCCATCGCTCTGTAAATGATACCGGAGTAAAAATCTACGTTGGGATAGAGTTTTCTATCGACAAAATAGGGATCGTTGAGCGCTTCTTGCTCCAAGCTCTTGGCAATATCCAACACAGGATCTACCACACCCAAATCTCCCAATACTTCGTCGGCTGTTTTTTTGATGATGCTAGCGCGTGGGTCAAAGTTCTTATATACCCTGTGACCAAAGCCCATCAACCTAAAGGGATCGGCTTTGTCTTTGGCTTTGTCCAAGTATTTTTTGGTGTCTCCCCCATCTTGTTTGATGGCCTCCAGCATTTCGACCACGGCTTGGTTGGCGCCACCATGCAAAGGGCCCCAAAGTGCAGAAATACCCGCAGCAATAGAAGCAAACAAGCCGGCATGTGACGAGCCGACAATACGCACCGTCGAGGTAGAGCAGTTTTGCTCGTGATCGGCATGTAGTATTAACAACTTGGTGAGCGCATCGTCCACAATCGGATTGGCTACATATTCTTTGTTGGGTTTGCGGAACATCATCCGTGCAATGTTTTCTACATAGCCCAAAGCGTAATCCCCATATTTGAGCGGAAGCCCCATTCTTTTGCGATACACCCAAGACACCAATATGGGCAACTTGGCCATGATACGCACAATGGCGTTGTACATCTGCTCGTCTGAATCTACATCGACAGAAGAAGGGTTAAAAGCCGTCAAGGCAGAGGTCAAAGACGACAATACCCCCATGGGATGGGCGCTCTTTGGAAAACTTTCCAATATTTTTTTAAGGTCCTCGTCTATATAAGATTCTTCTTTGATATCGGTCAAGAAAGCATCGTGTTGCTCCTGAGTGGGAAGCTCACCAAAGATGAGCAAATAAGCCACTTCCAAAAAATTGGCTTTTTCGGCCAACTCCTCTATAGCATATCCACGGTAGCGTAAAACTCCTTTTTCACCATCCAAAAAAGTAATGCTACTTTCGCACGAACCGGTGTTTTTAAAACCGGGGTCTAGGGTGATGAGTTGGGTTGCAGCACGTAGTTTTTTGATGTCAACCGCGCACTCCCCTTCCGAACCCTCGATAAGCGGAAGGTCAAAAGATGTGCCATTGTATTGAATCGAAGCCTGTTTGGACATGTTGAGGTTTTGTTGTACAAAAATACAACACGATTGGCGAATTAACGAATGAAAAGCAAAAGATTCTGACAGGCAGTAATGAGGTGGTTATTGGTGAATGGTTGTTGGTGAATCGTTATTAGGAAACAGACTATTAGGTAAAAGCAAAAAAACCCCGCCCAAGCGGGGTGAATTATTACTGACATATGTTTAGGAATATTTCTCCATCTGGAGGTGATGGTCCGCCAGCTGCTGCTTCATTTCCAAACGGATCGGTAATGCTAAACGTAACTTCCTCGTCAAAGTCTCCCCCTGAAAACTCAAACTTAAGACTAGAAGCTCCATCAGCGACAGTTATGGTAGCACTTCCTGCTGAACCATCATCAATGGTGTATTCCGTCGCTACCCCATCAATGGTAACTGTTATCTTTGCTCCGTTCCAACCGTCACCAAAACTATCTGCCATGGTCAATTCATAATCACCAGAAAAGGGTGTTACAGGAATACATTTTATCCCTACCGTGTAGGTGTAGGGCGAGCTAAAGAATGAGCCTCCAGAAACAGTGCCTCCAAGATCAGTTGAAAAAACCCTACCATCTGTCAATTCTGCTTCGAGACGATACACAAATGTATCACCCCCGTTATAGCTTCCTGAATCGAGATTGCTAAAATCCAATGCTTCTGAAAGTAAGTATTCTGTCGAATACGTAGGCAACCCAAATTCACTCATACCAAACTCTGATTTGGCAATGGTTGCAATAAGCACCTCATCCGTAGAGAAATCTGCACCATCGTCTGTATTGTCATTGAACTGTTGATATATTCTAACTTCAGAAAGTAAATCTCCATTTTCTTGATCTTGTTCTTCAACACCAAGTTCAAACTTGAACCTATCATCATTAGGGTCGAAAAAGTTAAAAGTATTGGTTGCGTGTAGTGTTCGTAGCACAACGCCTCTTTCTACATCATTAAAGACCCTATCGATCGTTTTTTCATCTGAGCTACATGAAGTTGTTATACCAATTGTTGCAGCTATTAAAATTGTGAGTGTATTTTTCATATCATATCATTTTATTAGTTAGCTGACGGTGCACTGGCGTTGGTATCCCAAAATACAGCTTGACCGACATCTGGTTTTTGAGAAATATTGGAATTGGTGTTTACCGCATCCGCCGGATAGAACAAAGACCTTATAAAGCCACCCGGACTGGGATTGAGTCCAGGCTGTAGTGTAGATGGCGCTCCTGTTCTTCTGTAAAAATTGTAAGCCTCAATTCCGTTTGCAAAAGTTGCGATAAGAAATTGCTCGCCTAAAATATCCCACCTTTCATCATTAGATGTGGCAGATTCAAAATTTGTAGTGACAGTCTCAACGTAACTGGTTATCTCGGTAGCAGTAGGTTCAAAATCCGAATCTGCTAGAGGATCTTTTTCAATATAAGTTTGCACTTCAGCTATATGTTTGCTAATGGCAGCCATTAGATGAATTTTGGCGTTTGGAGTATCATTATTAGCCAAAGCCAATTCAGCTTTTGTAAAATCTATCCATGACGCAGTGAGAATAGGCGAAGTCCCTGCTCCCCCACTAGCCGAAGTCGTGGAAATTCCTTCATAACGGTTGTCATCAAAGTTGCCTCCAACCGGATATACTCCGTAAGTGGTTCGTAAAAAACCGTCTGGCGGAATTCCTCCATCATCCATATGGTCTCTTCCCCAATAACCGTTGTCCAAGTAACAGAAAGTAAAACCTCCATCAACGTAGTGCTGAGGCGGATTTTGAAGTGAGCAGTTAAGCGTTTCTTCATCTCCATCTGGCAAACAAGAAGATCCGGGAGTACAATCTGACTGTCTATAAAAATAGTACCGAATTCGAGGATCATTTGAGGTGTCCATAAGGTTCATCAGCCAATTAGACATATAATCTTCTGCACCGGTAGGGGTATAATTCAATCCAAATCTTGGGTGACGAGTGTCGGGTAAAGAGGCACTGGTAGCCGGCCAATTGAATTCAAAATTTTCACTTTCCTGTTGAATATAATCGCCAACATCTATTATATCCTGTATACTATCCGCAGCACTCCCGTCCACCAATCGCATTTGATTGTAAAGCTTGATTTTTAAAGTATTGGCCGCCTTGACCCATAGATCGTAATCGTTTCCATAAAAAGGATCATAATCAGGAACGGATGCGGCATCATTTGTGAAATTAGCTATCGCACTGTCTAACAAACCCAATGCACTCTGATAAATTTCTGCTCCCGAGTCAGTTTCGGGATTCAGGTTTTCAAGCTCTAAGACGGCTTGACTATAGGGAACATCTCCGTAAAAGTCCACCATAGCGGTAATAATATAAGCCTCAATAAATTGACTGATTCCCAAATGTCTTATTAAACCAGATTCTTCTGCCAATGGCGCCAAAGCCCTGATGTTGGATATCACACCCACATAGGCATTTATCCATTCATCATCTGAATCGCTTCCTTGATAAACACTGTTGTATTGTTTTGATGAGGTAAGAGTTACCAAT
>CAXRDP010000044.1:0-16248 GCA_964229545.1 Flavobacteriaceae bacterium
CGTAATCTTCCAAAAAAGTGCGTTTCTCTCCAGTGGTCAAGGCTAAGGCTTGGCTGCCAGCCCATGACAATTCTAGCATAGAACCATAGCTATCGGGTGTGGGACCGCTGATGGTACCAGAAGCCATCAGATCGCCCACCCGCAATGGGCAACCGTTGGAGCTGTGGTGACAGAGTTGTTGGGCCATGTTCCAATACAGGTATTTGGTATTGGATTGGCAGAGGATGCTTTCTTGTTTGTCTTTGGGCGCCAGCCCAACCTCTAGGGCGATGTCGTAGTTTTGCGCGCCCACGGTCTGCAAATAGGGCAGGGGCTTGGGGTCTTGTGTGGGACCTTTTACTCGGAAGGGCGCCAAGGCTTCGGTGGTGACCACCCAAGGCGAAACAGAAGAAGCAAAACTCTTGCCCAAAAAAGGGCCGAGGGGCACATATTCCCATTTTTGAATATCTCGAGCCGACCAATCGTTAAACAGCATCAAACCAAACAGATAGTCGTCGGCTTCTTGGGGCGCAATGCGTGTGCCTATGGGGTTGGACTTGCCCACCACAAAAGCCATTTCCAGTTCGAAATCGAGGCGTTGTGTAGGGGCAAAAACAATCTTGTCGTTTTGCTGAATCTGTCCGTAAGGCCTGTGTATGGCTTGCCCGCCCAATATGATAGAAGAAGCACGCCCGTGGTAGCCTATGGGCAGGTGTTTCCAGTTGGGCAAGAGGGCATTTTCGGGGTCACGGAACATCTTGCCTACGTTGGTCGCATGTTCTATGCTTGAGTAAAAATCGGTGTAGTCACCCACTTGTAGGGGCATATGTAGCACCACTTTGTTTAGGGGCTCAAACACCCGTGCGAATTGCAATACCGAGTTGGGTTTGCACAGTTCTTGTTGGATTTCCAGCCGTATGGCTTGGGTGGTGGCTTTGCCCAAAGCGATAAAGTCATTTAGGTAGGGATTGTTAAAAATCGCATTGGGCAGGGCGTGTTCCATAAACAAACCCGCTTTTTTGGCGGCAAACACATCCAATACCTGATCGCCCACCGCCACTCCGATCCGTTTCGACTTGGTCGGGGTTGAGAAGATGCCAAAAGGGAGGTTGTGAATCGAGAAATCATGTCCCTTTTCAATGGAAATCCACGAAGTTTTGTCTGTTGTCATATTATTCAAGCCAAGAGGTGAGATAGTCTGGGGTACTGAGTTTCAAAGCCGCTTGGGTCACCTGTAGGGGCGCAAAGGTGTCCACCATCACGGCCAGCTCGGCAGTGCCATTTTTGCCAATGCTACGCTCAGCCGCACCCGGATGGGGCCCGTGGGGGATACCTGCCGGATGTAGGGTAATGTCTCCTTGTTGGATGTTGTTTCTGCTCATAAAATCCCCGTCCACATAATACAGCACTTCGTCGCTGTCGATATTGCTGTGGTTGTAGGGTGCGGGTATGGCCTCGGGGTGGTAGTCATACAAACGCGGGACAAAGCTACAGACCACAAAACCGGCCGATTCAAAGGTTTGGTGAACAGGGGGCGGTTGGTGAATGCGACCGGTGATGGGTTCAAAATCGTGTATGGAAAACGCCCATGGGTAGTTGTGACCGTCATAGCCCACCACGTCAAACGGATGATAGGCATAGACCACTTCGATGAGTTGGTTTTGTTTGCGGATTTTGATTGGGAAATCTCCTTTTTGGTCGTGGGTTTCCAAGGGGTCGGGCCTGCGGATATCGCGCTCACAAAAAGGCGCATGCTCCATCAGCTGTCCAAAGTGGTTTCGGTAGCGTTTGGGCGTATAGATCGGATGTTTGGAACTGACAATCAGCAAGCGGTTGTCGGTTCCTTCAAACCGCAGCTGGTAGATCATACCTCTAGGAATGACCAAATAATCGCCTTCTGAAAACGCCAGATTGCCCAACTGGGTGCGCAGCACCCCTTTTCCTTGATGGACAAAGAGAATTTCGTCTGAATCTGCATTTTTATAGAAGTAGTCAGCCATAGAAGTGGTAGGTGCGGCCAGTTCGATGTCACAATCTGCGTTGGTCAACACACAAACGCGGCTTTGCAGAAAATCGGGTTTGGGCGTCAGCTGAAAGCCTTTGAGTTGTAAGGATTCCATATTGTTGGGTCGTGCGATCTGCGGACGTATATCGATGGGATCACCCACCGCTTTGACCTGAGTAGGGCGGTGGATGTGGTACATATTGGTGGACATCCCGTCAAAGCCGATGGTGCCAAAAAGCTGTTCGCTGTACATCCCGCCGTCGGGCTTGGGAAACACCACATGCCTTTTGTTAGGAATCTTACCGAGTTGATGATAAATAGGCATAAGTCAAAGTTTATAAGGTTCCTCTCAATACTTGATCGCGCTCGATGGCTTCAAACAAGGCCTTAAAGTTTCCTTTTCCAAATGAAGTGGCGCCATTGCGTTGGATAATCTCAAAAAACAGCGTGGGTCGGGGCCCCACAGGCTTGGTAAACAGTTGTAAGAGGTAGCCCTCGTCGTCACGATCTACCAAGATGCCCAATTTTTTGAGTGTGTTGAGGTCTTCATCGATCTCCCCAACTCTTTCGGTTACGGTATCGTAGTAGGTTTCGGGGACTTCCAAAAACTCAACCCCTTTTTTTCGGAGGCATTGGATGGTGTGGATGATATCGTCAGTGGCCACCGCGATGTGCTGAACACCTTCTCCTTCGTAGAAATCCAAATACTCTTCTACTTGTGAGCGTTTTTTACCCTTTGCAGGCTCGTTGATGGGAAATTTTATACGCATCTTACCGTCGCTCACCACCTTGCTCATCAGGGCGGTGTACTCGGTTGATATGTCTTTGTCATCAAACGAAATGATTTGCTTAAAGCCAAAGATTTTCTTGTAATAATCGACCCATTGGTTCATTTTGCCCCAGCCGACGTTCCCGACCATATGATCGATGTATTTTAGCCCGATTTCCGGGGTGCTAAAATCTTTGGTTTCCCAAGGCTCATAGCCGGGTAAGAAAGTGCCTTTGTAGTCTTTGCGCTCCACAAATAGGTGTACGGTTTCTCCGTAGGTGTACACGCCCGAAACCACCACGCCTCCGTGGCGGTCGGACCTGTACTGGGGAGCGATATAAGCACGGGCGCCTTTAACCACGGCGTGTTCGTAGGCACGTGCTGCATCTGCTACGGTCAGCGCAATGATTTTTACACCGTCTCCATGGAGTTCGATGTGTTTGCCAACCGATGTGCCACTTTGCAAAGGCGAGGTCAATACCAGCCTGATTTTGCCTTGCTGAAGGACAAAACTTTCGGCGGTTCGTTTGCCGGTGTACAGTCCTGCTTTGGCCAAGGGCTGAAAACCAAAAGCGTTTCTGTAGTAATGTGCCGCTTGCAAAGCGTTGCTAACATAAATCTCGACATGATCAATGCCATCAATGACAATGTCATAGCCGTTTTTTTGGGTTAAAGTTTCTCTTTGGGGATTCATGGTAATTTCTTTATTGTTGTATATGCAACTAAATTAAAAATAATTCTTTACACTTGCACCAAAGAGGGGAGAAAATTATCAACATATTTGCAGCATGGATCGCAACGACGGGTTTGGGTTTTATATGGACAAGACATTGAAGACCATACAATGGGCATACCAACAGTGTTTTACAGAAAACAACATCGACCTGACCATAGAGCAGTGGGTGCTTTTGGATTATATAGAAAGATTGAGTCCCAACGCGCTCCAGTCCGATTTGGCCAAGCTCAATTTTAGAAACCGCGCGACCACCTCACGTGTTGTTAAGGGATTGATTCAAAAAGGTTTGGTTGAAAAAACACGTCCGGCCAACAACCAAAAACAATTCATATTGGTCTTGACAAAAGCCGGTAGGGAAGCGTGGGCGCAAGCCAACCAAAGTGTTCAAAAATTACGCACCCGAGGAAAGAAAAACATCTCCCCATCAGATTTTAATGTGTTTTTGTCAGTACTCGAACAAGTACATGACAATTACAGCGCTGAGGAAAACTAAACTTTTTTGTAGACTTCTTCGAAAGGCACACGGAATCGGGCTCCGTAAACCCCTTTGTCATCGCGTTTGCCACACCCTATCACCATATTGATTTCGGCAACACGCCCCAGACACCAGGCTTTTTTTACTCGCAGGCTGTCGTGCCCTTCCATAGGACAGGTGTCATAGTCGATGGCTGCCATGGCGAGCATAAAATTTTGAGCGGCCAATCCAGCACTTTTATGCGCTACGACGCGCAAATCGCTTCTTCGGGTTTGTCTGTACATGGGGCGGAAAAGACCTACAACTTGAGCAAACAAATGAACCACCCAGCCTTTGAGGCCAAAGAAAGTGCTGTAGAGCGTCGGTATCAGTTTGCCATAGTAGTTCATGACCATTTTTTGGCGCTTGGGATCGAGGTTTTCCATACTTTCAAAAGCCTTGCTTAAATACCGCAAGTTGGCTTTGGCACGCTGAGACCACAAATCGCGTCGTGCGACCACCACCACCAATTGCTGGGCGGTTCTGGCAGCGCTTTGGTTAAAACAAGCGGCAGCGATTTCTTTCTTTTTGTTCTCATCTGTGACATGGTAGAATTCCCACAACTGTAGGTTGCTACTCGTGGGCGCCAAAGCGGCCAATTCCAAGCAGGATTTTACTTTTTCGTCGTCGAGGGGTTCGGGGGTAAACACACGGACCGATCGCCTGTAGGCTACGGCTTCGCTGACGGTTTTTTCTTTTAGGACAGCCATTTTAAAAGGGGTTTTAAGAGGTTGATGTTCTTGCCATAGGGGGCATATCTGATTTTCGGATCCAACCAAGTCGATCTGTGGATGTAAGGTTTTTTGTGGCTAAACGCATCAAAACTGTGTTTGCCATGGTAGCTTCCCATACCACTGTGCCCCACACCCCCAAAGGGCAATCGTCGGTTGGTAAACTGAATAAGGGTGTCATTGACCACACCACCTCCATAGGAATAGCGATGCATCATTTTTTTGGCCCAACGCTTTCGTTTGGTAAACACATAAAACGAGAGTGGTTTTTCAAACCGGCTGATGATGGTTTGTAATTCGTCTTCAGTGGTGTATTCGAGTATAGGCAGTATGGGTCCGAAAATCTCTTCTTCCATCAAAGGATTTGAAAAATCATCTACATCCACAAGGGTGGGGGCTATAAAGCGGTTTGCTTTGTCAGTTTCTCCACCCAATAGTATGTTTTGGTCTTTAAGCAGCTCTGCCAAACGCTCAAAATGCCTTTGGTTGATGATTTTTCCGTAGTCTGGTGATGTTTGAGGTTGGCTTCCATAACTGTCATGGACAGCTTTGACAAGGGCTTCAATAAGCTTTGTTTTGTTGTTTTTGTGAACCAATATGTAGTCGGGTGCGATGCAAGTCTGTCCGCAGTTTAAAAATTTCCCAAAAGCAATTCTGCGTGCGCTGACCGCAATATTGGCGGAATGATCGACCACACAAGGGTTTTTACCGCCCAATTCCAATGTGGTAGGCGTCAAATGTTCGGCAGCAGCTTTGGCTACAATTTTGGCCACAGCAGTACCACCTGTATAAATGATGTGATCCCATCTTAGGGCCAACAAACCTTGTGCTACTTCGGGTCCGCCGATGGCTACGGCTACCCATGTTTCCGGAAAGACTTCAGCCAGTATTTCTTTGACACACTGGGCTGTGTGTGGTGCTTGCTCGGAGGGTTTTAAAACCACCGTGTTTCCTGCGGCTATGGCACCTACAAGCGGTGTTAGTGAAAGCTGAAAAGGGTAGTTCCATGGGGCGATGTGTAAGGTCAGCCCATAAGGTTCAGGGACAATATAGTCTTTGGATGGAAAGTTGATCCAAGAGGCACTCACAGAAGTGGGCTTTACAAGGTGGTTGAGGTTTCGCAAGAAATAATCGATTTCTCCCAGCACCATTCCGATTTCGGAAAGATAGCTTTCACTGGCAGACTTGCCCAAGTCTTGTGCCAATGCCTTTTCGATATCAGAGGACTTGGCCTTAAGAACGGCCTTTAAATTCTTCAGTGCTTGTTTGCGTTTTTGGAGTGATTGCGTGCCTCCAGAGGCAAAGAAATCTCTCTGATGGCTGTGTGTTGCAATTAGGTCTTTATTCATTTGGCAATTTTTCTAGCACAATGTTACGAAATTCACAATAATATTTTGAATCGTGTCAAATTGCATTTCTCCTTTGTCAGAGCGGTCTTTTTGTTGGATATTTGCCATCTATACGAAAGAACTATTCTGTGGGTGTCACAAATATTTTTTACCAACCAACTCAAAATCAGCACTTTAATACTTTAATTTGTATTTTGGATATAGTTCATGTTTCTGAACCAATGACTTCTTAAAATTTCCTTTGAATAGTTTTGATTGATTTTAAAAAATTTTATGAATCGCTATAGTAAAATTGTTACTCAAGATCCCACACAGCCCGCAGCACAAGCCATGTTGCATGCCATCGGATTGACTTCTTCCGATTTGGAGAAACCTTTGGTGGGTATTGCGAGTACGGGATACGAAGGAAATCCGTGTAATATGCACCTAAACGAACTGGCCACCCATGTCAAAAAGGGAACGGCTGAAGAAGATTTGATTGGGCTTATATTCAACACCATTGGGGTGAGTGACGGAATTTCAATGGGTACCCCTGGGATGCGGTTCTCTTTGCCTTCTCGAGACCTGATAGCAGATTCTATGGAAACCGTAGTAGGCGCCATGTCTTATGATGGATTGGTGACTGTGGTGGGTTGTGACAAAAACATGCCGGGCGCTCTTATGGCCATGTTGCGCCTGAACCGACCTTCTGTGCTGCTGTACGGAGGAACCATCGCTTCAGGTTGTTTGAATGATAAAAAATTAGATATCGTCTCTGCTTTTGAAGCATGGGGCGAAAAAGTAGCGGGTACCATCAATGAATCCGAATTTAAATCGGTGGTACAAAACGCTTGTCCAGGAGCAGGCGCTTGTGGGGGTATGTACACAGCCAATACCATGGCGTCTTCCATTGAGGCTTTGGGTATGTCGCTGCCCTACAGCTCATCCAACCCTGCTGTGGATGTGGCCAAAACCAATGATGCTGTCGCTGCGGGAAAAGCTTTGCGCTATTTGTTGGAAAATGACATCAAACCCAAAGATATTGTTACCAAGAAGTCTTTAGAAAATGCCTTGCGATTGATTACTGTTTTGGGAGGTTCTACCAACGCTGTACTTCACTATTTGGCCATTGCCAAGGCTGCGGAAATTGAGTTGACCATAGATGATTTTCAAAAAATCAGTGACAAAACCCCGTTTTTGGCAGACCTCAAACCCAGCGGAAAGTTCTTGATGGAAGACCTTCACAGAGTAGGTGGGGTGCCTGCTGTAATGAAGTATATGCTTGAACAAGGCATGTTGCATGGTGATTGCCTGACCGTTACCGGTAAAACTGTTGCAGAAAACCTTAAAGATGTGGCTCCCTTGCAGGTCGGGCAAACAGTGATTCGTCCTGTTGAAGAACCGATCAAGCCTACGGGCCATATCAGAATCTTAAAAGGAAACCTTGCTACCGAGGGCAGTGTGGCCAAAATCACTGGTAAAGAAGGGTTGGTTTTTAGAGGTCCTGCGCGTGTTTTTGAAGGCGAGTTTGAAGCCAATGATGGCATTCGCGATGGACAAGTGAAAAAAGGGGAAGTGGTGGTCATTCGTTATGAAGGCCCTAAAGGAGGTCCCGGAATGCCTGAAATGCTCAAGCCTACAGCAGCCATCATGGGAGCGGGTCTGGGAAAAGAAGTGGCGCTCATCACAGATGGTCGCTTTTCTGGAGGCACACACGGCTTTGTGGTGGGGCATATCACCCCGGAAGCTCAAATTGGTGGCACCATAGGATTGGTCGAGAATGGGGATATGATTACCATCAACGCCGAAAACAACACCATAGTGCTAGAGGTGGACGATAAGACCCTTAACCAACGAAAAGAAAACTGGAAGGCTCCTGAACTTAAAGTGAACAGAGGCGTTTTGTATAAATACGCAAGATATGTTTCTTCAGCTTCTGAGGGATGTGTCACTGACGAAAAGGTATCATGAAAGCAGTAGCAGTCAAAAACCAACAGGAACTCCAAGCGCCTAACCAACCCATCATAGGGGCAGAGGCTGTGGTGCGTTGTCTGGTAGCCGAAGGTGCCAATTTGATATATGGATATCCCGGTGGCGCTATCATGCCTGTTTATGACGAGCTCTATAAGTTTCAGGACTACATTCATCATGTATTGGTTCGCCATGAACAAGGTGCCGTTCATGCTGCGCAAGGATTTGCTCGTGTGTCGGGGAATGTAGGTGTCTGTATGGCGACATCCGGCCCCGGTGCAACCAACTTGGTGACTGGGATTGCAGATGCGATGATAGACTCCACTCCCTTGGTGTGTATCACTGGTCAGGTACCGTCTCATTTGTTGGGTTCTGATGCTTTCCAAGAAACCGATATCATCGGGATATCTACTCCTGTTACCAAATGGAGTTATCAGGTCACGAGGGCTGAAGAAATCCCCGAAATACTAGCCAAAGCATTTTACATAGCCAAATCGGGCCGTCCAGGCCCAGTACTGGTTGACATCACCAAAGATGCGCAGTTTGCATCGTTTGATTACAATTATACTCCCTGCCAAAGCGTACGTAGCTACAAGCCTGTTCCAAAAACAAACCCAGAGGACTTACAAGAAGCAGCTGAACTCATAGGGCAAGCTAAAAAGCCTTTGATAGTATGGGGGCAAGGTGTCATTCTTGGAAAAGCAGAAGCTGAGTTTAAGGTTTTTGTAGAAAAGTCTGGTATACCGGCTGCTTGGACCATTTTGGGTGCTTCTGCTTTGGCTACCGATCACCCGCTTAACGTGGGTATGGTGGGTATGCACGGAAACTACGCGCCCAATCTGTTAACCAACGAATGTGACTTGCTGCTCGCAGTCGGCATGCGTTTTGATGACAGGGTTACAGGAGATTTGAACACCTATGCCAAACAAGCCAAAATCATTCATTTTGAGATAGACCCTGCCGAGGTTAACAAAAATGTAACCGTAGATGTGGCTGTGATGGGAGACGTAAAACACACTTTGGCAGCCATTACGCCTCTGATTGAGAAAAAATCCTACAGCGATTGGCTAGAGCAATTTTCAGCTTTGGACAAAATTGAGCATGACAAGGTGATTGACGCCGAACTCAACCCCACCAAACCCGGTTTGACCATGGGAGAGGTGATCAAAGCCATCAACGCTTCTAGTGGCGGTGATGCGGCCATCGTTACCGACGTAGGCCAGCATCAGATGATTGCTTGTCGATATGCAGAATTTACTACTACCAAAAGCAACATTACTTCAGGTGGTTTGGGAACCATGGGATTTGCTTTGCCTGCAGCGCTTGGCGCCAAAATGGGTGCGCCCAACAGAGAAGTCGTTGCAGTGATTGGTGATGGAGGGTTTCAGATGAATATCCAAGAACTGGGCACCATCTTCCAGACCCAAGCTGCTGTAAAAATTGTAATTCTAAACAATGACTTCTTGGGCATGGTTCGTCAATGGCAACAATTGTTTTTTGACAAACGCTATGCATCCACTGAAATGGTCAATCCTGACTTTGTGCAAATAGCCAAAGGTTATTTTATAGAAGCCAAACGTGTTGACAATCGAGAAGACATGCAGGAGGCTGTAGCTGAGATGATGCGTTCAGACAAGCCTTATTTGTTAGAAGTGTGTGTAGAAAAAGAAAACAATGTATTCCCGATGATTCCGTCGGGTGCATCTGTTTCAGATATTAGACTCGAATAGACATGGAGCAGAAGACATATACCATATCAATTTATGCGGAAAACAATGTGGGATTGCTTTCAAGGGTATCTGCTATATTTTTAAAGCGACACATTAATATTGATAGCTTAAACATCTCATTATCAGAGATTGACAAAGTTTCAAGATTTGTTATTGTGGTTCAAGTCACCGAAGTACAAGTACAAAAAATTGTCAAGCAGATTGAAAAACAAATCGAAGTCATCAAAGCCTTTTATCATACCGATGAGGAAACAATTTTTCAAGAATCTGCTTTGTATAAAGTATCTTCAAAATCACTTTTTGAAGAACGTCACATTCAAAATGTTATTAAAAAAAGCCATGCCAATATAGTTACGGTAAATCCTGAGTTTTTCGTAATTGAAAAAACTGGATTTAGAGAGGAAACCGAACAGTTGTACAATGATTTAGCGCCCTTTGGTTTGCTACAGTTTGTGCGTTCGGGCAGAATCTCTGTGACCAAATCGGCCATGGAAATCAGTCGTTTATTAAAAGAATTCTCAGAATAAAACACAATTATAATGTCAAATTATTTCAACACCCTATCTCTTAGAGAACAACTTGATCAATTAGCCAGATGTAGATTTATGGATGCCTCCGAATTTTCCAACGGCGTCGATGTCCTCATTGGCAAAAAAGTAGTCATTGTAGGTTGTGGCGCGCAAGGTCTCAACCAGGGGCTCAATATGCGTGATTCCGGTCTGGATGTCTCTTATGCACTTCGTGAAGGTGCCATTACACAAAAAAGAGCGTCCTACCAAAACGCCACTAGCAATAATTTTGCAGTGGGCTCCTACGAGGATATGATTCCAACAGCAGATTTGGTCATAAACCTCACTCCAGACAAAAACCATACCTCTGTGGTAGAAGCCGTGATGCCATTGATGAAAAAAGGTGCGACTTTGTCTTATTCTCATGGTTTTAATATCGTAGAGGAGGGGATGCGTGTTCGTGAAGACCTTACGGTTATCATGGTGGCACCAAAAAGCCCAGGTTCTGAGGTGCGCGAAGAGTATAAGCGCGGTTTTGGAGTACCTACCTTGATTGCAGTCCACGTGGACAATGATCCTCAAGGTCATGGTTTGGAACAAGCCAAAGCCTATTGTGTGGCCACGGGAGGTCATCGTGCGGGTGTATTGGAATCTTCTTTTGTAGCTGAGGTAAAGTCAGACCTTATGGGCGAACAAACCATTTTGTGTGGTGTGTTGCAAACCGGTTCAATTTTGTCATTCAACAAAATGGTTAAAAAAGGAATTGAACCCTCATATGCTGCCAAATTGATTCAATATGGTTGGGAAACCATTACCGAGGCGCTTAAGCATGGAGGTATCACCAATATGATGGACCGTTTGAGCAATCCTGCCAAAATCAAAGCATTTGAACTGTCAGAAGAGCTTAAAAAAATTATGTTGCCCTTGTTTGAAAAGCATATGGATGATATCATGTCAGGACATTTTTCCAAAACTATGATGGAAGATTGGGCCAACGACGATAAAAATCTTTTGACATGGCGCGAGGCTACTGGAGAGACTGCTTTTGAAAAAACAGCCATTACCGATCAAGAAATTTCAGAACAAGAATATTTTGATCATGGCGTGCTGATGGTTGCCTTTGTGCGTGCTGGGGTTGAATTGGCTTTTGATACTATGGTAGCTTCGGGAATCAAAGATGCCTCTGCTTATTATGAATCATTGCATGAAACACCACTTATTGCCAATACCATTGCCCGTAAGAAGCTGTACGAAATGAACCGTGTGATTTCTGATACGGCTGAATATGGTTGCTATTTGTTTGACCATGCGTGTAAGCCCTTGCTTTCAGACTTTATGAAAGGTATCGACACCGACGTGATTGGGACCTCTTATCAGCCTCTAGAAAGTGGTGTGGACAACCAAAAGTTGATTCAAGTCAATGATGCCATCCGAAACCACCCTGTGGAGATCATCGGAAAAGAATTGCGTGCCTCTATGACCGCTATGAAGAAAATCGTATAAAGCTTGAGTGATTTGATGCACATAACGCTTATTGAGCAAGCCAAATCTATTGTTTCTGATGTGGCCGTAGAAACGGTTCTACAACAAAATGACCGTTTGAGTGCCGAATATAGCGCAAACATCTTTCTTAAAAGAGAAGATTTACAGCCAGTGCGTTCCTTTAAATTGCGTGGTGCATACAACAAGATTGCCAATCTCAATAAAGAACAGCGCGCTTCGGGTGTGGTTTGCGCCAGTGCAGGAAACCATGCGCAAGGGGTCGCTTTGGCTTGCCAGAAATTGGGGATAAAAGGCACCATATTTATGCCAGTGCCTACACCCAAGCAAAAGTTTAATCAAGTGCGAATGTTTGGTGGTTCAGAAGTAGACATACAATTGGTTGGTGACACCTACGATGATGCCTACCAGGCAGCACAAGCCTTTTGCACTTCCCAAAACAGCACCTTTGTACATCCTTTTGATGATGATGAGGTGGTTGCAGGTCAGGCTACCTTGGCATTGGAAATCATAGCGCAAACAGTTGAGCCTATAGACTACATGTTTGTTCCTATTGGAGGTGGTGGATTGATATCGGGTATATTACATGTGTTTAAAACCCTATCACCCAACACCAAAATCATTGGTATAGAACCCAAGGGAGCCCCAGCTATGTTTCATTCCTTACAAGAGGGAGCAAATACGACCCTGACAGAAATAGACCCTTTTGTAGATGGAGCGGCAGTCCGCAAAGTAGGGGATAAGGCCTTTAAGTTGTGTCAATCTTACTTGGATGATATGATACTGGTTTCGGAAGGTGTCATTTGCCAAACGATTTTAAAAATGTACAACAAAGATGCTATAGTCGTTGAGCCTGCTGGCGCGATGTCTGTAGCCGCTTTAAAACAATATGCACCTCAGATTCAAGGAAAAAATGTGGTTTGCCTTATATGTGGGGGAAATAATGACATCACCCGAATGGCAGAAATCAAAGAGCGTGCGTTATTAGAGGCGGAGCTCAAACACTATTTTATTGTGCGTTTTCCACAGCGTGCGGGTGCACTGCGCGAATTTGTTGCCGAAGTGTTAGGTCCTGATGATGACATTACTTTTTTTGAATATTCCAAAAAACACAATCGTGCCAATGGCCCAGCGGTTGTGGGTATTGAACTTAAAGACAAAGAGAACTTTAAACCTTTGGTTCGTCGTATGAAAGACAAGGGTTTTTATGGAGATTATATAAACAACAAACCTGATTTGTTTCAATTTTTAATATAATTGTAAAAAAATTGCATGGATAATAACAATCTAACAATTCCAGAAGCTTTTGCTATTGAACCTATAGACCATCGTTCCTATTTGATCGGCGGTAAACTCGGGTTATGGGATAGTGCTACAGCATCTGTTTATTCGTCCATTCGAACCCTTCAAAATGATGGTTCGAAAGGACCTACATTGGTTGGAACGGTTCCTGATATGGATGAGGCATCCGCCCTTAAAGCGCTTGATGCTGCAGACAAAGCCTATAACAAAGGGCAAGGTAAATGGCCAACTATGAAAGTAGCCGAACGTATTGCCTGTATGGAGCGTTTTGCGGAATTGATGAAACTGCAACGCGATAAAGTTGTCAAACTGTTGATGTGGGAAATTGGAAAAAACTTGGCGGATTCAGAAAAGGAATTTGACAGAACCGTTGACTATATCAATGATACCATAGATGCTTACAAAGAAATAGACCGTAGCAGTGCCAAATTTTTAAAAGATGGAGGCGTACACGCTCATGTACGTAGAGGCCCCTTGGGAATAGTGTTGTGTTTGGGACCCTACAATTATCCTTTGAACGAAACTTTCGCCCTTCTGATTCCTGCGATCATGATGGGCAATACAGCGATATTTAAACCTGCCAAGCACGGTGTTTTATTGATTGCCCCCTTATTGGAGGCTTTTCAAGAAAGTTTTCCTCCGGGTGTGGTCAATGTGGTTTTTGGTAGAGGTCGTACGATAGCGACTCCTATCATGAAAACAGGTCTTGTAGACGTATTGGCACTGATTGGACATAGTTCGTCTGCCATTTCCCTACAAGATTTGCACCCCTATAAAAACAGATTGCGATTGGTTTTGGGTCTTGAAGCCAAAAATCCTGCCATCATTCTACCTGATGCCAATTTGGAACAAACGGTTGCAGAATGTATTTCAGGAACCCTTTCGTTTAACGGTCAAAGATGTACAGCGCTTAAAATCGTTTACGTGCACGAAGATGTAAAAGACGAATTCTTAAAGAAATTTTCCGAGGCTGTTGATGCCTTGCAACTTGGAATGCCGTGGGAAAACACCCTGTTGACACCTTTGCCAGAACCTAGCAAACCTGCTTACATCAAAGAGTTGATTGATGACGCCACAGCCAAAGGTGCTTCGGTTATTAACAAACGAGGTGGTGAGATGTATGAGAATTACTGTTTCCCTGCGGTTTTATATCCTGTTACTTCCGATATGCGCGTGTATGAAGAAGAACAGTTTGGCCCTGTCATACCTGTAATCTCTTTTACAGATATACAACAACCACTGAACGATATGTCTGATTCTTCCTATGGGCAGCAAGTCAGTTTGTTTGGGAAAGATGTATCAAAACTCGCTCCGCTGATTGATACACTTGTCAATTTGGTGTGTCGTGTGAATCTAAACAGCTCTTGTCAGCGTGGGCCCGATGTCTATCCTTTTACGGGTCGCAAGAATTCGGCTGTAAGCACATTGAGTGTGCATGATGCCTTGCGTTCTTTCTCTATAAGGACTTTTGTGGCTTCTAAGGATAACCCTACCAACAATGAGATTTTAGAAAACCTTATGGCTTCTAAAAAATCCAAATTTATCAGTACGGATTATCTGTTGTAAAATCTTATTGGTTAAGCATCACTGGCATCACCAACATGGTGACTTGTTCATTTTCATCAACACCATCCATAGGGGTTAAAATACCTGCTCTGTTGGGCATGGACATTTCAAACTGAACCTCTTTGGCTTCTAAGTTGTTAAGCATTTCCACTAAAAAACGTGCGTTAAAACCTATTTGCATATCTGTACCTTGGTAAGAGCAACTCAATCGTTCTTCGGCACGGTTGCTGTAGTCGATGTCTTCAGCAGAAATATGCAATTCGGCACCAGCTAGCTTGAGACGTACCTGATGCGTGGTTTTGTTTGAAAAAATACTTACCCTTTTTATGGTGGTTAAAAACAAATTGCGATCAATGGTGAGTACATTTGGGTTGTCCTTAGGGATAACCGCCTCGTAATTGGGGTATTTGCCATCTATCAATCTACAAGTGAGTTGGGTGTCATCAAACTGAAAACGGGCGTTGCTTTCATTGTATTCAACACTTACCTCAGTATCAGTGATGGCTAAGATTGACTTTAACAGGCTTAAAGGCTTTTTGGGCATAATAAACTCGGCTGTGTTGGGTGCTGACAAGTCACTTCTGTGGTATTTGACCAATTTGTGGGCATCCGTAGCTACAAAAGTCAGGCCATCAGACGCCAATTGAAAAAAGACCCCACTCATCACCGGTCGTAGTTCATCGTTTCCTGAAGCAAACAGGGTGTTACTGATTGCGTCTGCCAACACATGTGCAGGAATATTTACACTATCTGCGTCTTGTACCGCTACTGCTTTTGGAAACTCATCTGCCGACGCATAAGCCAAGGCATATTTTCCATAATTAGAACTGATTTCGATGGTATTTTGCTCAGTTAAAGAAAAGGTGAGCGGCTGTTCAGGAAACGTTTTGAGGGTGTCCAACAACAAACGAGCGGGTACGGCTACACTGCCCTCAACATCAGATTCAATTTCTATGGCTGCAGACATGGTGGTTTCCAAGTCGGTTGCCGTAACACGCAAGGTTTTTGTTTGCACATCAAACAAGAAATGATCCAAAATGGGCAAAGTATTGGAGGTGTTTAAAACGCCACTAAGCGTTTGAAGTGGCTTTAGCAAAGCCGAACTGGAAACAATAAATTTCATATATCTTGACTTGTTATTAACAAAAGTACTTTTTCATTTTTGAAAAAGGAAACTAACTTATTAACACTTTATCTTCTGTGTGATATATAAACGCTATTGTAAACTGTCACTCTTGTGAAAACAGGAGTCTCCTGAGGGTGTAGTGGATGCCGTATCATGTACGGCATGACATCTTAATAATATTTTATCATGTCACTCCTGCAAATTTAACTGCTAGAAGTAGGAACGGGAATCTCGTCAGGGTGTGAGGCTAGCACCGAGTCATAATATTCTAAGACAATGGAAGGGTAGAAACCCAGTTGAAGAAAACTACTGAAAACGGATGCTTACCACATCCAAATACTCCAGACCAAACAAGCTACTGGCACCTCCTGTTACCAAAGGAGTGCTTCTGTACATGGCAAGTTCCAACAGCCCTGATGCGTTGAACAACGCCAATGGTTTGCCATCCTCGGTTCTGTTTCTTTTGTCGGTGTCGAAACGAA
>CAXRDP010000045.1:0-2483 GCA_964229545.1 Flavobacteriaceae bacterium
TTTTGATATGAGATGCCTCAAATCGATATTGCATCACATCGCGAATCTTTTTTGTTTCAACAGACTGAAGGCCGAGTTTGGGCTCCAAGCCCTCAATGGCATCATAAGAAACCACGGCAATGGTTCCTGAACGCATGTATACTTTAGCAACAGAACTTGCCTTAGCCAACAGACTGTCGGGTGTGGCGTAAGACAGGTTTTCTTGTGCATTATACAGCCTGCTCTTTTGAGTAAAGTTGTTGTAGTCAAAAGCATATGCCTGAACCCCTATAGCATTTAGCGGGCTGCTAGCCAACAAAGGCACAAAGTCAGACTCTTGGTCTAGCAGCAAGTCCATTTTTGACATTTTATTTGAATCTAATAAACCCGTTGCATTGATTTTAAAAGGAACTTTTCCGCTATCCAAGTCAAGTGCTGTCCAGTTTGTGAAATCATTGATGTCAAAAGGAATTTTTCCTTTAAATCTAGTGCTAAGAAAATCGGAGGCGCTTTGGTGTATAAATATCCGTGTTCCCTGTGTGGAGGTGTGGTATAGCTTTCTCAATTGGGCGTTAGGTAACCCAGGTTTTTTTTGGAGTCGAATGCTGTTTTCCAATACAATTTAGAGTCAGATTCAAAATACATTCGATTCCAAACTGTGGCATAACGGCTTTGTTCCTCTTCAGT
Organism: Flavobacteriaceae bacterium; assembly: GCA_964229545.1. Taxonomy (GTDB): domain Bacteria; phylum Bacteroidota; class Bacteroidia; order Flavobacteriales; family Flavobacteriaceae; genus UBA724. The sequence continues at coordinate 667 of CAXRDP010000045.1, forward strand.
AAAACGGACCAACATGCGGTTTTCATAGCGCAGGGTGTCTCCCAACAAAGCAGGGATGCTGTCTTGCGTATCTAGGGTGTGAATCAACAAATACTTAAAATCTTGTTTTCCTTCGTCATGCAGGCTGACGGTTGCCTTTTCGAAAGAATCCCAATGGGTCGGACGATGCAATACGGGCGAAAAAAAGGCGGTCAGTTCGGGTGTATGTGCAAACTCTGTGTTGATCGCGCTGACATCATCTGTTTTGAATACGAGAAGGGTCTTTTGTGGAATATAGTCTAAGGGATCGGCTGCTGTGGGAGGCTGAATGCTACAGCTGGCTAGAATCGCGATAAGTCCGCAATAAAGGATGGTGCGCATAAGGACAAAAGTACAAAACTCAGAAGGCAATTTCCATTTGGTGTGGGAGTAAAGCAAAACTTTTTCGGTGCCAAGGTGTCGCGCCATACTTTCGGATGGCATCGCGATGCTGCAAGGTCGGGTAGCCTTTGTTTGTATTCCAGCCATATTGGGGATGTTCTTGGTGTAGGTTTTCCATATAGTTGTCTCTGGCGGTTTTTGCCAAGACCGAAGCAGCAGCAATGTTGAGAAAGCGTGCGTCGCCTTTGATCATGCACTTATGCGGAATTTTTTCATACGGCTTAAATCGGTTGCCATCTACCAAAATAAATGCGGGCTTGACCGTCATCATTTCAATGGCTTTGTGCATGGCTTCGATGGAAGCGTTGAGAATGTTGATACTGTCAATTCTGTCGGGGGACACGTGGGCAATTCCGTATGCCAGTGCCTTTTCTTTGATTTCCACTTCCAATAACTGCCGTTGTTTGTGGCTCAATTTTTTTGAATCGTTGAGTTGTGGATGGGAAAAATCGGGAGGCAAAATGACGGCAGCCGCAGTGACTGGACCGGCCAAACACCCCCGACCTGTCTCGTCGGTACCGCATTCAATATACTTGCTGTGTTGTAGTGCCAATGCCATCACAACAAAAATAACAAAACCCAACTTGTGAACTACACGCTTGATTGTGATGAAATATCTACCTTTACACAAAGTTTTTATGAGGTCAATACCACTTCTTTTTTGTGTTTTTTTAGGTGCCGTTGCTTGGGGGCAAGAGCGGCCTGTTCTTGAAAGGCCACAAAAGATTTCCTTTGACAAGAGAGTGATAGATGTGGGTACTACAGACAGCCTTTCTGGTGGCTTTAACCTCGGGGAGCGTCAGCAAATTCAGCAAACCAAGCCCATCACCGACTATCTGATTATCAGTCAAAACAGAGACACTACCTATGTGGACACCACCCTGACCACACAAAAGCTGTATAAGTTTAATTTTAGGCGAAAAGATGATTTTGAGCATCTTCCCCTAGCCAACTCAGGACAGGTCATCAACAGATTGAGTCTGAAACCGTCCGCATCCACAGCCATGCCTGCACTGGGATTTACCGCCAAAAACGATCAGTTCTTTCAGCCCGATGAGGTTTTCTATTACCACGTGCCTACCCCTTTGACTGAGATGTTTTTTAAGACCACCTTTGAGCAAGGGCAATCCACGGATGTTTTGATTACGGCCAACCTATCACCTCGACTGAACTATTCCATCGGATACAGGGGGCATCGCTCATTGGGGCATTATCAGCATTCGCTGACAGGCATGAGCCAGTTGCGTATTTCTGCTCGGTATGAAAACCCCAATGGTCGCTATCGCATGCGTTTACAAGTGGCTAACCAGAAAGTGGAACAACAAGAAAACGGAGGGCTGACAGCCGCTTCGGTGCATGATTTTTTAAATCAAGTGCCCGAGTTTGAAGACCGCGCG
>CAXRDP010000046.1:0-9053 GCA_964229545.1 Flavobacteriaceae bacterium
GCTTCAAAAAACACTTTGATTTCCTCCCAAATATCATTTACGAGCGCCACGCGGTCTTGTATTAGAGCGGCCGCCTCAGCCAATGTTTTGTCGTCACACGAAACATTCTTTTCCAAAAGCACCCTTTCACAATATTTCACCCAATTATCTAAGGGGAGTCTTTGTATGTGTTGTTGGTTAAACCAGCGGTTTTTCTCGGGGTCGAATCGTGCACCGGCCTTGTGCACACGAGCCAAGTCAAACGAGCCTATTAAATCTTCAAGATTAAAAAACTCTTCCTCTGTTCCAGGATTCCACCCCAAAAACGCCAAAAAGTTTGTCAGAGCACCAGGAAGATACCCTTGTTCTCTGTAGCCGCTCGCTCCGGTCAATTTCCACTCCAAAGGAAATACAGGAAAGCCCAACTTGTCTCCATCTCTTTTAGATAATTTACCTTTACCAGACGGTTTGAGGATGAGTGGTAAGTGCGCAAATATAGGGGGCGCCCAACCAAAAGCTTCGTACAAACGAAAATGTAGTGGCAAGGAAGGCAGCCATTCTTCACCACGAATCACGTGAGATATTTGCATCAAGTGATCGTCTACCACGTTGGCAAAATGATAGGTAGGCATACCGTCACTTTTAAACAAAATTTTGTCATCAAGGAGCCCTAAATCTGCTTTTATTTGGCCGCGTATTTCATCATGGACAACATATTCTTCAGCCTCTTTGTTGGGTTCAAACATTTTAAATCGAACCACATAGGGCGCACCCGCGGACAACCGCCTTTCTACCTCAGCCGAATCTAGCGACAGACTGTTCTCTAGTTTGAGCCTATTGTGCCAATTGTAAACAAATGTTTTCCCTTTGGCTTCCTGGTCTTTTCGGTGCCGATCAAGCGCGTCTGCACTGTCAAAGGCATAATAAGCCCGACCCTTTTCAAGCAACACTTTGATGTACTTGGCATAAATGTCTCCCCGCTCACTTTGCCTATAAGGACCAAATGGACCACCCTGTTCAGGCCCTTCGTCAGGGGTAAGTCCGCACCACGCCAAAGCCTCTTGTATATATTCTTCAGCACCTGAAACAAAACGATTCCTATCCGTGTCTTCTACACGCAACACAAACGCCCCCTTGTTCTGGCATGCAAACAAATAGTTATACAAGGCAGTCCTAAGCCCTCCTATATGAAGCGGCCCTGTGGGGCTAGGCGCAAAACGAACACGAACTTCTTGTGGCATGAAAAATTTTTGTAAATATATTTCCTTCTGCTCGCAACCCCAAGGTTTTTGAACAGGATTGTCTTTAACCCCAAATTTTTACCCAACTGTAGACCAAAAGCAATTATAAAGCACACACAATCAATTGATTATGTAAAAAACACTACACGTTTTCTAACAAATACGCTATAGTGTACCTTTGCAGCATGAACGGCACTTCTTTTATGTACGAAACTCCTTTTCGACTCGAGGGCGCAGCGCAGACTAAAAAGTGGATAGGCGCCTGCTTGACATCTATGGGGTATGCTGCCAAGCAGCTGTCCTTTGCCTTTATGAGCGATGACGCTTTGCTGCGCATCAATAAGGATTTTCTTAAGCATGATTATTATACAGATGTGATCACATTCGACTATAGCGTTGGTAAAGAGCTAAGCTGTGACATTGCGATTTCCGTGGACCGCGTGCAAGACAATGCCCAGCAACAGCAAATCGATTTTGCCCAAGAACTCAGACGCGTAATGATACACGGTGTTTTGCATTGCTGTGGCTATAAAGACAAATCCCCGCAGCAAATCAAAGAAATGCGTGAAAAAGAAAATGAATGTTTAGCCATGTTCCACGTGGAACCCAAAACCCAGAAACATGTTTGACAAGACCTATGATGTCATTGTGGTTGGAGGAGGCCATGCAGGCGCGGAAGCCGCCGCCGCCGCTGCCAACCTAGGCAGTAAGACCCTGCTTGTCACCATGAACCTACAGAACATAGGCCAAATGTCGTGCAACCCCGCCATGGGGGGCATTGCCAAAGGTCAAATTGTCTGTGAAATAGATGCATTGGGCGGTTATAGCGGCATCGTTACCGATCACACCGCCATACAATTCAAGCTTCTTAACAAATCCAAAGGCCCCGCTATGTGGAGTCCACGCGCCCAATCGGATCGTATGCGTTTTGCTGAAACATGGCGGCTCATGCTAGAGCAAACCCCCAATCTAGACTTTTATCAAGAGATGGTCACAGACTTGCTGTTTGACAAAGACCGGGCGGTAGGTGTAAAAACCTCTTTGGGCCTAGAAATCAGATCCAAAACGGTGGTTTTGACAAGTGGAACTTTTCTTAACGGACTTATCCATATTGGAGAAAAACAATTTGGCGGGGGCCGTGCTGGTGAAAGCGCTTCTTTTGGAATCACTGAAAGCCTTGTTGCCCACGGGTTTAGTTCAGGTAGAATGAAAACTGGCACCCCGCCCAGGGTTGATGGGCGGTCTTTGGATTTTTCCAAAATGACTGAACAACCCGGTGACGAGAACCCCTCCAAATTTTCTTATTCCTCTGTGACCAAACCCCTTGAACATCAACGTTCATGTCATATGACTTATACAAGTCCGCTTGTACACGACCTATTGCGTGAGGGCTTTGACCGATCTCCGATGTTCAATGGCCGCATCAAGAGCATAGGGCCGAGATATTGCCCCTCTGTAGAAGATAAGATCAATCGTTTTGCCGATAAAGAACGGCACCAAATTTTTGTTGAACCCGAAGGCTGGGACACCGTGGAGGTTTATGTAAATGGTTTTTCTACCTCCTTGCCGGAAGACGTGCAATTCAAAGCACTACGAGCCGTAAAAGGCTTCGAAAAGGTGAAGTTTTTTAGGCCTGGCTACGCGATCGAGTATGATTACTTCCCGCCCACCCAGCTCAAACACAGCATGGAAACCAAGTTGGTAAACGGCTTGTTTTTTGCGGGTCAAATCAACGGTACCACCGGCTATGAGGAGGCTGCGGCCCAAGGACTGATGGCGGGGATCAATGCACACTTGCGACATAAAGAAGAGGCGCCATTCCTGCTGAGACGTGACCAAGCCTATATAGGCGTATTGATCGATGACCTAATCACAAAAGGCACAGAAGAACCCTACAGGATGTTTACATCTCGTGCAGAGTACCGCACCTTATTAAGACAGGACAATGCCGACATGCGCCTTACTCCCTTGTCACATAAAATAGGCCTTGCTTCTGATGATCGGATGCGACAGATGGAACTCAAAAGCCAGCAGTCTGAAAAGCTACTTTCTTTTTTTAAGTCTACGAGCATTCAGCCCGAAATAGCGAACCCGATCCTAGAAGCCAAAGAATCTACACCCATGCGTCAGCCGATGAAAATGGCGAAGGTGTTGGCGCGCCCACAGCTGAGCCTTCAGGACATTATTCATACAGAGCCTCTATCATCTTTTGTGGAAGAAAACAATTTTCCCACAGAAGCACTAGAACAAGCAGAAATCCAAGTGAAGTATGCGGGTTATATAGAAAAAGAACAAGCACAAGCAGAAAAACTCGATCGCTTGGAGGCTGTTGCGATTCCACAAAACTTCGACTATTCCAAACTCAAGTCCCTGTCTACAGAAGCGCGCCAGAAGTTGACCGAGATACAGCCCACCACCCTATCGCAAGCCTCTCGCATCAGCGGGGTTTCCCCTAGCGACATCAGTGTATTGCTTGTGCATATGGGACGATGAGTTCCACGTGGAACCAAAAAAAATCCAGTGAAAAAACGGCAGTGTAAAGATCATTTGGTAAGCGGACAGTTGTTTGAGTTGGTTCCTCACACAAAATATGCCGCATTCCTCACACACCCCATTCCTAAGCAACTAGAACCGTATTATGACCACCCGGATTATATCTCACACCAACAAGAAAGCCAAGGGTTTTTTTATGCCCTTTATGGTTTTTTGAGGCGGCTCAATATTGCGTATAAGTTAAAACTTCTAAACAGGTTTGCTCCTGAAAAAGGGAATCTATTAGATTTTGGAGCAGGGACAGGAGCTTTCGTGCAAGCCGCTCAAAACAAAGGCTGGGCCGCCAAGGGGTATGACCCCTTGATACACCAAGGCAAGCAAAAAGAAAACCTTTTTGTTTCTGATTGGGTCAAATCAAAACACTATCACTGCATCACCGCTTGGCATGTCTTAGAGCACCTGCGATCCCCACAAGACTTCCTAAAACAAGCACACGCATCGCTTACGCAAAACGGCATGTTGGTGATAGCGCTCCCCAACTGTGCCTCATGGGACGCCCAACACTACCAAGCCGATTGGGCGGCGTATGATGTTCCTCGACATTTGTGGCACTTTACACCAAACGGCATCAAAGAAATGGCCAAAGAATTTGGGTTTGAGTTGGTGCAACAGCGTCCCTTGCACATGGATGCCTATTATATTGCTTTGTTATCAGAAAAAACACAAAAAAATTCTTTTCCGTGGACACGAGCCTTGATAAATGGCACCCGTTCAAATTGTAAGGCAAATCGTACAGGAATGTATTCCTCGCTCATTTACGTGTTCAAAAAAGCAAAATAAAGCGCTCTAAAAGCGCCTTTATATAACAAGCATACAGAACGTCGAAAAAAAAGAGAAAAGCCGACAGAATCCAACTCTGAAAGCCCTTTTTTAGGCCGCTTGGGGCTTGGCGTGAATGAGCTTGGTGAGGGTTAAGGACAGTTCTGAAAAAATCATTTTCGCGTTTCCATTTCGCTCTACATGGTAAAAGCTGTCTTCTAAAGCCTTGACAATCAAAAAGACATTTCCGTTATGAACAAATGGGGCAAAGCGATCAAGCTCAAAATTTCCTTTGGACACAAAGTGAGTGAGCTCTCTTAGCCCATAATTTGTCATCAATGCCTGGCGAAAGAGCTCGATGCAATACCTCAAAAATTGTTTTTGTGTTTCTCTCCCCGTACCGGCAACTTGTTGGCTCCAAGCCATGAGTTCCAGCACCGCACCTTTATTGCCGCGCGCTTTAAAGGCGGTACGCACCCAATGCACAAACCAATCTTCAAAGGGCGTATCTGTATTTTTGAGCAGCGACAAGGCCAAATTGTAATCACCATTGGCTTGATGGGCAAGCTGTTGGGCGGTTTCTTGAGGACAGCCCTTAGACAGCAATCCCGATGCAATGGTTTGCGGAGGCAATGAAGAAAAGGCGGTTGTTTGGCAGCGCGAACGCAAGGTTTCAAGCACCTGATCCTCGTGGTTTGTCACCAACAGTAGGAGCGTTTTTTCTGGCGGTTCCTCCACCAGTTTTAGCAATTTGTTGGCTGCTGCGATGTTGAGTTTGTCTGCGCCCCAAACCACGACACCTTTCCACCCCCCTTCATAGGATTTTAACCCAAGCGTGCTTATAAGCTCTTGTGCATCGGCAACCCCGATTTGACCTTGTTTGTTTTCCACCCCCAAATGTTGATACCAATCGAACAAACTTCCATAGGGGTTCTCCAGAACAAAAGACCGCCAATCATCCAAAAAAGCAGTAGAACTAGGCTTTGATTTGACACGATCGTTGGCAGCTGTTGGGTAAACAAAATGCAGGTCGGGATGGGAAAGTTGGTCGCATTTTAGGTTACACCCAGGATCCCCGTCACTGTTTTCCGAAGTTTGGTTTTGGCAAAACACATACTGCGCATAGGCCAAGGCCATGGGCAGTAAGCCACAACCCTCAGGCCCCACAAAAAGCTGTGCATGTGGAATTCTGCCCAACGCAACCCCGGCCATCAAGGCTTCCTTTTGGCTTTCGTGACCAAGGATTTCAGAAAAACGCATAAACAAAGATAATCATCCTAGTCGTGCCTTAATGTCATGATGACAAGAAAAGAACCCTTAAGACACTAAAAAAAGGTACATTTGCGCCCAAAAATAAGCCATGCATACTCTTGACAATTTTTTCTTTTCGGGCAAAAAAGCCCTTATTCGTGTTGACTTTAATGTGCCCTTAAACGCAGACAAGCAAGTCACAGACAACACCCGCATCCGCGCGGCAAAACCCACGATAGATAAAGTATTGTCTCAGGGGGGAAGCTGTATATTGATGTCTCATCTCGGTCGCCCTAAGGGAAAGGAAGACGATTTGTCATTACGCCATATCGTTTCTGAAGTATCAGAAGTATTGGGAGTGAGTGTACAGTTTTGTGCGACAACCGTAGGCCAAGAGGCACAAGCCGCCGCAGCCGCTTTGCGGCCGGGCGCTGTTTTGTTGTTGGAAAACTTGCGTTTTCACCCAGAAGAAACCCAGGGAGACGAGGCTTTTGCGTCTGCACTGGCCAAGTTAGGAGATTTTTATATCAATGATGCGTTTGGCACCGCCCATCGCGCCCATGCATCGACTACCATAGTGGCGAAACATTTTCCAAACAACAAATGTTTTGGAGCGCTGTTGTCTCAAGAAATTGAAGCCATCGACAAGGTGATGCAGTCTGGTGAAAAACCTGTTTTGGCCATTTTGGGAGGCGCCAAAGTGTCTTCTAAAATCACCATCATAGAAAACATTTTAGACAAGGTAGACCATATGATTGTTGGAGGCGGGATGGCATTCACTTTTATCAAAGCCATGGGCGGAAGTATTGGAAACTCTATTTGTGAGGACGACAAAATGGACTTGGCACTGTCTATATTGGCCGCTGCCAAAGAAAAAGGCGTACACATTCATTTGCCCGTTGACGTGGTAGGAGGAAATGAATTTTCAAACGATTCTGCACAGCAGGTTTTTGACATCAACAACATTGCTGAAGGCTGGGAAGGCATGGACGCCGGACCCAAAAGCTTGGAAAATTTTGCAAATGTTGTTTCGCAGGCCAAGACGATATTGTGGAACGGACCCTTAGGCGTTTTTGAGTTTTCCAATTTTGCCAAAGGCACCATCCATCTGGGCGAGGCCATTGCCCAAAGCACGCAAAACGGCGCCTTTTCATTGGTCGGAGGAGGAGACTCCGTGGCGGCTGTAAAGCAGTTTGGCATGGAAGACAAAGTAAGCTATGTGTCCACCGGAGGTGGTGCCATGCTGGAAAGCCTTGAAGGAAAAACCCTTCCCGGCATTGCTGCGATTTTGGCTTGATTTTTGGATAAAAGCAACTCATGCTAAACAGGTTTATACTTCTTGTTTTTTTTGCAGCCACCCTAACGGGCTGTAACCGCAAACAAACACCCATCATTCCTTCATCCAACGGCAACATCAATGCGGTAACTGTGGTGATGCCCACAAGCATGTGGGAAGGAGAGGTCGGACAAGTTGTTCGCGATGTATATGCCTATCCTGCGGAAGGACTTCCCCAAGAAGAACCTCTTTTTGACCTAAACCAAATGCCCCCTGAGGTTTTTAGTGGGTTTGCACGTTCGGGAAGAAATATCATCTGGGTGGGACTAAGTGATCAAATAGAAGTGCGCTTGGACGAGGATTATTATGCCCGCCCCCAAACCATGGCAGTTTTTAGCGCCCCCCAAGCCGATGCACTCATAGAAAGTCTAATATCTCAGGCCACAAAGGTGATCGATCGGTTCAAGGCGCAAGATCGAAAAGAACGACTGCGACGGATCCAAAAAGCCACTTTTGACCAGCATGGTTTAGAAGTACAATTTGGACTCCAAATGACCATGCCCTCTAATTACCGAGTGGTGAAACGTGGTGACCAGACGCTATGGTTGCAACGCGAAATACAAAAAGGACATATCAACTTGTTGGTTTATACAACCCAGTATGACCCTGAAATGACAGCCAAAAAAAATCTTAGTAAAGTCGTTGCATTACGAGATTCTATAGGAAAGGCCTTTGTTCCGGGACGGCTGCCTAACACCCATATGATAACAGAAGCGGCCTATGAGCCCTATACATACACCACCGAATTCATGGGCAAGCCTGCTTTGGAAGTTCGAGGCACATGGGAAGTAAAAGGAGATTTTATGGCAGGCCCTTTTTTGCAATATGTCATTGCAGACAAAGAAAAAGGGTACAACTTAGTAATGGAAGGCTTTGTGTTTGCCCCATCCGCAGCCAAAAGGGACTACGTTTTTGAGGTTGAAACGATTTTGAGGTCAACCAGAGAGGTAGAAGCACCTTAAGCGTCTTTGTCTTTCGAAGATTCTTCGTCTTTCGAAGCTTCCTTAAACTCTTTGATGCCACTGCCCAAGCCGCGCATTAGTTCGGGAATTTTACGACCGCCAAAAAGAAGCAAGACCACAAGGACAATCAAAACGATTTGCCAAGGTCCAATGGCCAAAGGGAGAATAAATAAAGGCATAAACGTATTCTTTGTCGCAAATGTACTAAGATTTTGGTCATCACACTAAGAGGAGTTGGCTATATTTGCCCAAATGACCCAAACCACTAACAAACCCAAAAAGAAAAGCTTGGTCAAAAGACTGCTGGCCAAGTACAGACTCGTTGTGCTCAATGAGGACACTTTTGAGGAGCTTTTGTCTTATAAGTTAAGCCGATTCAACGTTTTTTTGATTGTTGGATTGTCAGCCGTTTTTTTGGTCTCGGCCACCTATGCCATCATTGCCCTGACCCCTCTAAAAGAATACATTCCGGGCTATGACTCCACAGCTTTGCGAAGACAAGCCGTAGAGAACACCTATGTTTTGGATTCCTTACAACTTCAATTGGAGCGCAACCAACGGTTTATCGCCTCCATCACCCAGGTACTGACCGGAGACATGAGCGCAACAGATTTTGAACAAGACTCTATAAGGAACACCCTTTTTTTGGTGCCAACCGAATCTGATTTTGTCACAAGCGCCCAAGACTCACTCCTAAGAGAAGAGGTGGCGCGCGAAGATCGGTTTAATTTGTTCGAAACCGCAGAAAACAGGGTGAATTACGTGCTTTACAGCCCGGTTACCGGCACCATCTCTCAAGGCTTTGACCCCACCACCAACCATTTTGCAGTAGACGTCGTTGTTACTAAAAACACCCCCATAAAAGCAGTGGCTCCCGGCACGGTGATTTTTGCAGACTGGACCACAGAAACGGGCTATGTGGTCATCATCAAGCACGCACAAAACATAGTGAGTGTTTACAAACACAGCGAA
>CAXRDP010000047.1:0-21267 GCA_964229545.1 Flavobacteriaceae bacterium
AGCTGAAGGATTTCCTCCTTCCCATTTTAGACTGCCAAAATGATGGCTCTTTTTGAGCTTTGCGTTTACCTGAAGGTCTTTGTTGAGCAAAGACATAACTTGTGCATATCTTGGAGTGGTATGTCGAACTACGCCTACAATTCCTTGGGCACTCACCACCCCCATTTCGGGATACACACCTTGGTTCTCCCCAATATTTAGGGTTAGGTAGTTGTAATCCAATAAAAAACTATTGCGTAAAACCCTCGCGGCTCCAACCCCATAAGCAATCGGTCGGCTGTCATCGGTTTGTTTCTGTAACAACAACTCTTTTAGCAACAGTTCATTTTCCTCTGTCAACCGCTGATTATCTTGAGCCAGATTCATATAATACCCTAAAATGCCTGTACTTTCGTGCATCCAGCTACCAAGGCCGGTACTCCATTTGGAAAAAAGGTCTCTGTGATAGCTGCTAGACTGTGAGGTGAGCAACAATGAAACTGCAAACAGCACCGAAAACACCAATGCATTTCTAAATTTTAGGATGGCATTAATGAGCTGCTGCATGTCTATTCAGCTATTTGACCAGTACGCTTTTGTATTGCTCTATGTTTTTCAATGCGATTCCTGTACCACGTACTACAGCACGAAGGGGATCTTCAGCGATAAAAATAGGGAGGTCTGTTTTTTGAGAAAGTCGTTTGTCCAAACCTCTCAACATGGAGCCACCTCCGGCCAAATAGACTCCAGTATTGTAAATATCTGCAGCCAGTTCGGGTGGGGTTTGAGATAAGGTTTCCATCACAGAATCTTCAATTCGTATGATAGACTTGTCCAAAGCTTTGGCAATCTCACGATAGGAGACGACTGTTTCTTTGGGTTTTCCTGTGAGCAAATCCCTTCCTTGGACCGTCATATCTTCAGGTGGATTCTCGAGTTCCTCAAGGGCAGATCCAATCAGAATCTTCACACGCTCAGCAGTGCGCTCACCCACATACAAGTTGTGTTGGGTGCGCATGTAGTAAATAATGTCATTGGTAAACACATCACCGGCTACCTTGACAGACTTGTCACACACAATACCCGACAAAGCGATGACAGCAATCTCCGTGGTACCACCACCGATGTCAATAATCATATTTCCTTTGGGTTGCATGATGTTTACCCCGATTCCTATAGCTGCAGCCATGGGCTCATGGATAAGATATACTTCTTTTCCATTGACCCGTTCAGCAGACTCTCTCACGGCACGCATTTCTACCTCAGTAATACCTGAAGGAATACATATCACCATTCGAAGTGCAGGTGAAAAAAGACGTTTTTTAAGGGTTGGGATGTTTTTGATAAACATACTGATCATCTGCTCTGAAGCGTTGAAATCAGCAATTACACCATCTTTAAGTGGTCGGATGGTTTTGATGTTTTCGTGGGTTTTTCCTTGCATCAATGCGGCTTCCTGACCTACTGCAATGATTTTGTTGGTCCTACGATCACGCGCCACAATTGAGGGACTGTCGACCACCACTTTGTCATTGTGGATAATTAAGGTGTTCGCAGTGCCTAAGTCAATGGCAATATCTTCTGTCAAAAAATCAAAAAACCCCATATTTAGTTCCTCCTTAACTTATGTAATTATACGAATTAATGTTTAAAATGCCTCACCCCCGTCATGACCATGGCCACATCGTTGCCATTACAATAGTCGATGCTCAACTGATCTTTTATAGATCCGCCGGGTTGGATTACTGCCGAAATGCCCACCTGATGGGCAATTTCTACACAATCTGGAAAAGGGAAAAAAGCATCACTGGCCATAACAGCTCCTTTGAGGTCAAATCCAAAAGTTTCAGCTTTTTTAATGGCTTGTTGCAAAGCATCTACTCGAGAAGTTTGCCCGGTACCCGAAGCCAAAAGCTGCTGCCCTTTGGCCAAAACGATGGTATTAGACTTGGTTTGTTTGCATATTTTGGAGGCAAACAACAAGTCGGCTATTTCACTTTCAGAGGGCTTCCTATCAGTGGCATATTGAAGCATGTCCACATGGTCAACTACATCATCTCTGTCTTGAACGAGGTATCCGTTCAAACAACTACGAACCAGTTTCAGGATGTGTGTGTTGGTTTTTTGCTGAAGGATGATTCGGTTCTTTTTGCCCTTCAGTAATGAAAGCGCTTCAGAACTATAGCTGGGTGCGATAATTACTTCACAAAAAAGCTCATGAATAAGTTCTGCTGTCGCAAGATCAATTTCTTGGTTGGCAATTAAAATACCTCCGAAAGCTGAAATGGGGTCTCCCGCCAAAGCGGCTTTATAAGCCTCACTTAAAGTTTTTCTTGTAGCCAGCCCGCAGGTATTGTTGTGTTTCAGAATTGCAAAGGTTGGATCTAGACCTTCAAAAGCTTCCATCACTTGCACAGCCGCATCTACATCGAGAAGGTTGTTGTAGGACAAGGCCTTCCCATTGTGTTTTTCAAACAATTGCTCAAGGTCACCATAGAAAAAACCTTTTTGGTGTGGGTTTTCTCCATATCGCAACTGTTGGCCTTGAGGTACACTGAGTTTCAAAGCACTACTTCCATCACTGAAATAATTGAAAATCCCGCTGTCATAGTGCGAGGACACATGGAATGCCTGTGCGGCAAAATAGGTGCGTTGTTCCAATGTGAAAGACCCTTTTTGGTCTTGTAAAATAGAATCTAGGGTTTTGTATTCGGAACGCGCTGCCACACAAACTACATCAGCGTGGTTCTTCGCAGCTGCTCGGATGAGTGCAATTCCGCCAATATCAATTTTTTCAATAATCTCTTGCGCTGTACCGCCCGAGGCAACCGTTTCCTCAAAGGGGTAAAGGTCCACGATTACCAGGTCTATAGGAGGAATTTCGTATTTGGTAATTTCTTTTTGGTCATTTTCTTCAGCCCTACGGTTTAGGATACCTCCAAACACTTTGGGGTGAAGTGTCTTTACCCTGCCTCCCAAAATCGAAGGATAGTCCGTGATAGACTCAACACGTGTGACTTCAGCCCCAAGTTTTTCGATATAATCAGCCGTGCCACCTGTAGAAAAGATTCTTACCCCAAGGGTATTTAATTTTTCAACAATAGGATCAAGTCCGTTTTTGTCATAAACCGAGATGAGTGCGGATTGCACTTGAATGGCGTCTTGCATAGGTGCGTGAAAATTGAAGTGCAAAAGTAGCAATTTTCACTTGCATTTGGACTCGGAAATGGTCAGATGTTAAAACAAATAAGTAGCGACTAGTGAATTGACCTTTGTGAGAAATTCCGCATCACTTTCATCGAATGCAGCGTAGGAATGGCTGTCAATGTCGATTTGTCCAATGTTTTGCCCATCGACTATCAAAGGGATGACAATTTCTGACTTTACATCGAGGCTGCAAGCGATGTAGTTGTCTTGGGCATTTACATCGTCCACAATAAAGTTTTGGTTGCTCAAAGCAACTTGCCCGCAAATTCCTTTTCCAAATGGAATGTGTGTATGTTCGGTAGGTGCCCCCACATAAGTGGCCAAGATAAGCTCGGGTTTTTCTTGGCTATGCAAGTAGTAGCCGACCCAGTTGTACTTCTCTAATTCATCATGCAAGCGTTGACAAACAAAGGCCAGCCCATCATCTAGTCGAGGTTTTAGGTGCAGTTGTTTTTCGATATCCTGTAATAGCTGGTCGTACATTGGATATAAAATAAAAACTGCCCAAATGGCTTGGGCAGTTTGCTGTGTTAAGATTTACATCATGCCGGGCATACCGCCACCCATGGGTGGCGCCGCCGGTGCATCTTCTTTGATATCCACAAGGGCACACTCGGTAGTGAGAACCATACCCGCAACCGAAGCTGCATTTTCCAAAGCGACTCTAGTCACTTTTTTAGGATCAATGATACCTGCTTTTTGCATGTCAACATAAGCATCAGACTTGGCGTCGTAGCCAAAGTTGGCATCACCTTCTTCAACCTTTGCGACCACTACAGATCCTTCGCCACCTGCGTTGGTTACGATGGTTCTTAAGGGTGCTTCAACTGCATTAAACACAATCTGTGTTCCTGTGGCCTCATCAGCGTTGCTAGGTTTAAGTTTGCTGATGGCTTTTCGGGCATTTAGCAGTGCTACACCTCCTCCAGACACAATGCCTTCTTCTACTGCGGCACGCGTTGCATGGAGCGCGTCATCTACACGGTCTTTTTTCTCTTTCATCTCAACCTCAGAGGCTGCACCTACGTAAAGTACTGCTACGCCACCAGCCAATTTGGCCAAGCGTTCTTGCAGTTTTTCGCGGTCATAATCCGAAGTGGTAGATTCGATTTGTGCTTTGATCTGGTTGACACGTGCTTTGATGTTTTCTCCATCTCCTGCACCATTAACTATGGTGGTATTGTCTTTGTCGATGGTTACTTTCTCGGCAGTTCCCAACATGTCTAAGGTGGTGTTTTCCAAAGTAAAACCACGTTCTTCAGAGATAACAGTACCTCCAGTGAGAATGGCAATGTCTTCCAACATGGCCTTGCGTCGGTCTCCAAAACCAGGTGCTTTGACAGCAGCAATCTTTAAGGCACCACGGAGTTTGTTTACCACTAGCGTAGCCAAGGCTTCGCCGTCTACATCTTCTGCAATAACCAAAAGAGGTTTGCCACTTTGCGCAACGGGCTCCAAAACAGGCAACAAGTCTTTCATGGTCGAAATCTTCTTGTCGTAAAGCAAAATGTAAGGATTTTCCAAGTCTGCTTCCATTTTGTCAGAGTTGGTCACAAAATAGGGAGACAAATAGCCTCTATCGAATTGCATTCCTTCAACAACATCCACATAGGTGTCGGTTCCTTTGGCTTCCTCTACCGTGATAACCCCTTCTTTGCCCACTTTTTCAAAAGCTTCTGTAATGAGGCTTCCAATCGTTTCATCATTGTTGGCTGATATAGAGGCAACTTGCTTGATTTTTTCTGATGAGTTACCCACTTCGACCGCCTGTTTGTTGAGGTCGCTCACAATGGCCTCAACGGCTTTGTCAACACCTCTTTTCAGGTCCATGGGGTTTGCACCTGCGGCCACATTTTTGAGTCCCTCACGCACAATGGCTTGCGCCAAGATGGTAGCGGTGGTGGTTCCATCACCGGCCAAATCATTGGTTTTAGAAGCAACTTCCTTTACCATCTGCGCGCCCATATTTTCAAGCGCATCTTCGAGTTCTATTTCTTTGGCTACAGTCACACCATCTTTGGTTACTTGAGGGCCACCAAAAGATTTACCTATAATTACATTTCTACCTTTGGGACCTAGGGTCACTTTTACTGCATTTGCCAACGCATCTACACCTCTTTTGAGGCCTTCACGGGCTTGTACGTCAAATTGAATGTCTTTTGCCATTTCTTAAAAATTAATGTTAAACAATTGCTAGAATATCGCTTTCACGCATGATTAGATAATCCCCACCTTCTAGTTTGAGTTCTGTACCGGCATATTTGCCATATAATACAGTATCACCCACTTTTACGGTTACAGGCTCATCTTTGGTACCCGGTCCTACAGCAACCACAGAACCTTTTTGAGGTTTTTCTTTGGCTGTATCTGGGATGATAATTCCTGATGCAGTTTTGGTCTCTGCTTCCAAAGGAGAAACCAATACACGATCTGCTAATGGTTTAATATTGATTTTACTCATTTTATTGTTTTTTCCATTCTATAAACATGAATCATGCCAATGGTAGTATTGACATTATTTGCTGCCACAATTGTGACATTATGACATTTTAGGCACTAGGTTACTCTTCCTTTTGTACAGGAATTTCCGGCAAGGTTTCTGGAATTTCTTCTGGAATCACAGCTTCGGTAGCTTCCTCATTAATAAGGCTAGATTCTGAAAGTTCGTTGTTGCGCGACACAGTAGAGTTTGCCAAAAGGATAAGCACCAGCAAAAGCGAGGCTAGTATCCAAGTACTGCGGTCCAAAAAGTCGGTTGTTTTTTGAACGCCACCAAGTTGTTGGCCACCTCCACCAAAAGCCGAGGACAAACCTCCGCCTTTTGGGTTTTGAACCATTACTACTAAAATTAATAGAAAAGACACTATAATAATAAGTGCAAGAAAGATTGAAAAGGTACTCATGGGTATTATTTAGATGCCATTTCAGCTTCGATAAGCTTTATTTGGTCAGCAAAGAAACCACTTTTTTCCGGATATTTCAAAGCCAATATTTTGAATGCGTTTTTGGCTTCTTCAAACTTTTTTTGTTTCCAATACAGTTTGGCCAAAGTTTCGGTCATTATTTCGTTGGTGGCCAAAGGTTGGCTTTCAGAAAGGTCTTTAGATTCAATTGATTTTGAAGGCGATATTTTGGGGTTGCTTTCTAAAAAATCATCAATCCAGTCAAATTTTTTGGAATGGGGTTCACGTGTGTGTGAGTTGACCCATTCGAGCCATGCCAAAAACGAGTTTTCCTCAGAAGGTTGACTCGGAACTTTTGGGATGTTTTCGGTCGAAATGTTCTGGTTTTCAAGATGTTCATATAGTGCCACTCTAAAGGAAGTTTGCAAGGCACATAACCGCAAGGCTTTTTTATACCCCTTATGATTGAGTTGTCTTAACAAGTCTAGTTCTAGAACACGTGCAGCTTGAAAATAGGGATAGGTTTCAATCAGCGTCCCTACTTCGGACAATGCTTTTTCAGGGGCTTTTTCAGCCATAGCACGCAATTGAGTTAAAGATGTCATGCTGTTTACCATTTGGCCAAAGACTCGTTAAAAATATCTTGAGTGATACGCTCAAAGATTACCTCGTGCGCTTCTGCTTTTACATTTTGAAGGAGTTGTGTGTCGGGGAAATCAAAAAAGAAAGAAAAGCGCTTTTCAAAGTCATCGTCTTCGTTGTTTGTGTTGAAATAACGAACATTGATCGAAACTGTGAGGCGGTTTTGGGCGGCGGTTTGTTGGGCAGTAGCTGTGGTAGGGGTGACTCTGTATTCTTCGATTTCGCCTTCATAAATAAGGTCGCCATCAACTCCAGTCAATTGTAAGTTGGTTTGGTTGATCAGTACTTCCTGCAATGCATTGGTGAAATCGCGATCCAGTCCGGCCTCGAAGGTAGAGCCAATAGAATTGGCGGCGTTGTTTACAAACATATTGACCTGTACTGTTTCTGCCCCTTCAGGAATTGAGGCCCCGGTAAATGAGTAAAACTTACAACTCACCAGCATACTCATGGCAAAAATTGCACCCACATTAGATAGTATTTTAGCCTTCAATGTCAAATTGTTTGATTTTACGGTATAGTGTTCTTTCTGAAATGCCGAGTTCCGCAGCGGCAGCCTTTCTTTTGCCATTGTTTCGGTCTAAGGCTTTTATAATAAGCTCCAATTCTTTGTCTTGGAGGCTTAAGGTTTCTTCTTCTTGGATTTCCTCGGCAAAGTCATACCTGTCTTCGGTTTCTTGGGGATAGGTTTCTTTGCGCGGCTGTTCCAATGCCAACAATCTTTCGTTTTTGGCAGGGGTGTCTCCGTAGATTTTTTCTATCAGTCCTTCGTTTTCACGGCGCACTTGGTCTGAGTTGGAACCATTCATCAATTTCAAAGTGAGCTGTTTGAGGTCATTCAGGTCCGATTTCATATCGAATAGTACTTTATACAAGATCTCACGCTCAGAACCAAAATCAGATCCCTTTTTATCAGGGTCAATGATGGCGGGAAGATTTGTCTGTTGACTCGGCAAATACAATTTCAATACGTCTTCACCAATCGCGCGTTCTTGCTCCAAAACAGATAATTGTTCGGCAACATTTCGTAACTGACGGATGTTGCCACTCCATCTTTGGCGCTCCAAAAGTCTTTGGGCATGATCGTCCAATCGTACGGTGGGCATGCGATATTTTTGAGCAAAATCAGATGCGAATTTTCGAAACAGTAAGTGGATGTCTTCTTTGCGCTCCCGCAGTGGAGGCAGGACTATCTCGACCGTGCTTAAGCGATAGTAGAGGTCTTCTCTGAACTTTCCTTTCTGAATGGCTTCAATCATATTCAGGTTGGTGGCCGCCACAATTCGCACATCTGTTTTTTGAACCTTAGATGACCCAACCTTTAAAAATTCGCCGTTTTCCAAAACGCGCAACAGACGCACCTGTGTGGTTAGTGGCAGTTCACCCACTTCATCTAAAAAAATTGTACCGCCGTCAGCTTCTTCAAAATATCCACTTCTTGTTGAAGTGGCTCCAGTAAAAGCGCCTTTTTCATGGCCAAACAACTCTGAGTCTATGGTGCCTTCTGGGATGGCACCGCAGTTAACAGCAATCAATTTTCCATGCTTTCGAAGTGATAGCTGATGGATGATGCGGGGTATACTTTCTTTTCCCACCCCACTTTCTCCAGTAACCAACACAGAAATATCTGTTGGCGCTACACGAATGGCTTTTCCAATGGCTCGGTTGAGTTGGGCATCGTTGCCAATGATGCCAAAACGTTGTTTGGTGTCTTGAATGTTACTCATGATGCTACAGCTTTTCCGATGAGGGTTGCAGAGGTACAGTCCGTGATATGAACCTGGGCAAAGTCGCCCACTTGATAGTGCTCTTTTGGAAACACGACCACCGTGTTTTGTTGGTTGCGCCCACTCCAGTGTAAATCAGATTTTTTGGAAGGTTTTTCTATGAGTACTTCCACCGTTTTTCCAACAAATTGACGTGTGCGCCACAGTCCATGCTCTTGTTGTAGGGCTACGATTTCTTGAAGTCTTCGCTTTTTAACAGCATCGGGCACATCGTCTTCGAGTTTTTTGGCGGCTGGGGTTCCGGGACGCTCAGAATACATAAACATAAACCCAAAGTCGTATTTGACGTATTCCATCAGGCTCAGTGTGTCTTGATGGTCTTGCTCGGTCTCTCCGGGGAATCCGGCTATCATGTCTTGTGAAATGCCACAATCGGGGACTATACGGCGTATGTCATCAATCAGTTGTATATACTCAGCACGCGTGTGCTGCCGGTTCATAGCCTTCAAAATTGTATCACTTCCCGATTGTACAGGTAGGTGAATATAATTGCAAATATTACTGTGCTTGGCCATGGCGTGAAGCACATCTATTGTCATATCTTGTGGGTTGGAGGTAGAAAACCTAAAACGCATTTGTGGCTGTGCAGTGGCCACCATATCGAGCAGTTGGTGAAAATGAATGGCCGTTTTTTGTTGAAGTTCAGAAGCTTTGTGGAATTCTTTTTTGGGTCCTCCACCATACCACAAATAACTATCTACATTCTGTCCTAGTAGGGTAACTTCTTTGTAGCCGCGTTGTGCAAGCTCATCAATTTCTGCCAATATGCTTTTTGGATCGCGGCTGCGCTCACGCCCCCGGGTAAAAGGGACCACGCAAAATGTGCACATGTTGTCGCAACCCCTAGTGATGGAGACAAAAGCCGTCACACCATTCGATTGCAAACGCACTGGGCTTATGTCGCCATAGGTCTCTTCTTTGGATAAAATTACGTTGACCGCATCTCGCCCTGTTTCCACTTCTTGTAACAAATTGGGAAGGTCTTTATAGGCATCTGGGCCTACGACGAGATCTACGATTTTTTCTTCCTCCAAAAACTTGCTTTTCAAGCGTTCTGCCATACAGCCCAAGACCCCCACTTTCATGTTGGGGTTGGCTTTTTTGACTGCGTTGAAGTGTTCTAAACGGTTGCGAACCGTTTGTTCGGCTTTTTCTCGAATGGAACAAGTATTGACCAGTACCAAGTCGGCCTCGTCAATTTTTTGGGTGGTAGCATAACCCGCATCGGAGAGTATAGAGGCAACAATCTCACTGTCTGAGAAATTCATTTGACAGCCGTAACTCTCGATATAGAGCTTCTTATCTCCAGATGAGAAAGTATCGACTTCCAATACATCTCCATTGTATTGGTTTGGGTTTTTTACAACATCAGCCTCTAACCGAGCCATTCAGAGCTTGTTTTGAAAGAGCAAAGTTACAAAAAAACCGACATTTTGTCAGGCCTTAAGCGGGTTTAATACCTTAACAAAAAAATTAGTGTGGTAGTTTGTCTTTGATACGTCCGTAGACATACGTACCTAGCGTTGCAGATACCAAGACCACCAAAAGTGGTGCATAACCAGCTCCTATGAGGGTAAATATGGGTCCGGGACAAGCTCCTGCAAGTGCCCATCCCAATCCGAATACAATACCTCCATACAGGTAGCGCTTTACACCCTTCTCTTTGTCTGAAATTTCTATCGAATCCCCATAAAAAGTTTTGGTCTTGAAGCGTTTGATGCCTTGGGTGATAAGCACTCCCAAAACAAGTGCAGACCCGATGATTCCATACATATGAAATGATTTGAATTGAAACATTTCATAAATCCGAAACCATGAAGCCGCTTCGGACTTAAACATGGTGATTCCAAAAACAATTCCGATGATAAAGTACAATATAGTTCTCATAGCAAATAGGGTAATAAAAGGTGGTTCATCAATAAGCCGCCAATAAAAAATCCAATAACGGCAATCAGTGATGGTAATTGTAGGTTGCTTAGGCCTGAGATAGCATGCCCTGAAGTACAGCCTCCGGCATAGCGCGCTCCAAATCCAACCATAAATCCGCCAATCACTAGCAGTGATAAGGATTTCCAATCGGACCAAACCGCGTTTTCAAAAAATCGTTCTGGCAAATAGGCCTCACCAGCATCTTGGATACCAAACTCATGAAGCTGGTTGATCACATCGGGGTTGAGAGCGACCGCAGTTTCAGTGCTCAAATAATTGGCTCCAACAAAACCGCCAATAAAGGCACCTAATACAACCACCAAATTCCAACGTTGCGATTTCCAGTCGAAATCAAAAAACTGAGTCGATTTTCCCGCACCACATAGGGTACAAAGTGTTCTCAAATTGGAAGACATTCCAAATTTGCCTCCATTTAGTAATAGCATCAGCATAATAAGTGCTATCATGGGGCCGCCCACATACCACGGCCATGGTTCAAAAATCCAATCCATTTTTTATTAATAAGTAGTGCAAAAATACACTTATGCTTTAAACCCAAAAATAACAGCTATTCACCACTGCTAGTTTGATTAGAGACCTTTTTTTGGATTTCTGAAGGATGGGTAATCCCTTTAAAATCATCAACAGCATCGGAGGTTTTTGCAAAAAAATTGTCCTTTCCAATGATTTGGTCAAGTTGGCTTTTGTGAAGAATATCTCTGGCAGGACCAATGGCTCCAGCTACCATAAAACGGACACCCTTTTGTTTGAAAGACTTAACCATCGCTTGAAGCATGCTTAAACCGCTGCTGTCGATGTAAGTGATGCCTCTAGCCACCAAAATGATTCCTTTGAGTTTATCCCCTTTTTGAAGGGCGGTTTGTGTTAAAACCGTTTTAAAATAGTCTCGATTCCCGAAAAACAATTGTGCATCAAAACGAAAAATTAGAAGTTCAGGATCTATCTCGATATCCTGTTCAAAACGCTCCTTGTTTTTGTAGTATTGAGTTCCTTTGATGCGTCCAAGAACCGCATGATGGGGTTTGGAGGTTCGAACTACCATCAACAACAAAGAAAGCAGTACACCTAGTACAATGCCTTGTGTGATGCCCAAGAAAAGTGTCAATAACAAGGTGATGATTAGCAAATAAAACTCATCTCTTTGGCTTTGGAATAGGGATTTTGCATAACTGATGTCTATAAGACCAAAAACAGCTACCATGATAATTCCTGCCAATACCGCAATGGGCAGATAGTAAAAAGTTTGTGTAAAAAATAGCAAAAACAAACCCACCCATGCAGCACTCATCAGTCCGGCCATATTGGTTTTGGCACCTGCTTGGTAGTTTACAGCCGAGCGTGAAAAGCTTGCAGATACTGGATATGACTGGAACAAAGCCCCAAACATGTTGGAGGTTCCCAGTGCGACGAGTTCTTGGTTGGGTCGGAGGTTAAATTCCTCCTCTTTTTCTTCAATTCCTTTTCCGATAGAAATGATTTCCATATATCCCAAAACGGCCAAGGCAAAGGCCAATGGCAACATTTGTCCAAATAAACTAGTATCAATTTCTGTGGTCAAAAAATTAGGCAAGCCTTTGGGGATATGTCCAACGATAGAAAGACCTTGCAAATCCCATCGCGTGATGGCCACCAAACCAATTCCAAACAAGGTAACGATCAAAGCGGCAGGTAGTCTGCGATCAATTTTTCTGGATACAAGTATCAATATGATAGCACTTACACACACCACGACTGAAATAAGCTGAGTGTCCCCAATGTTTTGGTAAAGACTTGCCAAAATATGTTGTATTTGATTGGCGGAGGTCACTTCTATCCCCAATAGGTATTTCACCTGACTCATACCAATGATGATGGCAGCCGCAGAAGTAAAACCGCTAATCACAGGTTTGGAAAGGTAATTCACCAAAACACCCATACGCAAGACGCCCATCAGTAATTGTAAGCCGCCGACCAACAAGGTCAAGAACAATACGGCTGCTATTTGTGTTTCCAATCCTGTGACAGACAAAGAGCCGATGGCCGTAGCCACAATCAATGAATCCAAAGCCACCGGTCCTACAGCTACATGGCGTGAAGTACCCATGAGCGTGTACAAAATTTGAGGAAGTAATGCCGCATAGAGTCCATATATGGGAGGCAACCCTGCAATGATGGCATATGCAAGTCCTTGAGGTACCAACATCACGGCGGTGGTTGTGCCGGCTTTTAGGTCACTCACAAACGATTGGGCATTGTATTTTGGCAACCAATCAAGAATGGGAAATAAGCTTTTTAGCATGACCCAAAAATACGTTTTAAATGTGATTTTTTAGTTGTGTATTTGTATTGACTTTGCATTGTTTTCAAGTTAATGTTTGTTGGTTAAAAAATAATTCTGCTACTTTTGTGAGCACTTTTACTCTCTGTTATGCCTAAAAATCTTGTTATAGTAGAGTCTCCTGCCAAAGCCAAAACCATAGAAAAATTCTTGGGAACTGACTTTAAGGTGGTCTCTAGCTATGGTCATGTATCTGACCTGCCTGACAAAGAGTTGGGTGTTGATGTGGACAAAAATTTTACGCCAAAATATCGGGTCTCTTCAGACAAGAAAAAAGTAGTAAGTGAGTTAAAAAAACTGGCCAAAACTTCCGATACCGTTTGGCTTGCCAGTGATGAGGATCGTGAAGGGGAAGCCATTGCGTGGCATCTTTCTAATGTGTTGGAGTTGGAAGATGTTAAAACCAAACGCATTGTGTTTAATGAAATCACCCAGTCTGCTATTCAACACGCTATTAGCCACCCCCGCAACATTGACAAAAACTTGGTAGATGCTCAACAAGCACGCCGGGTTTTAGATCGACTGGTAGGCTATGAAATTTCCCCCATACTATGGCGTAAGGTTCAGGGCGGACTGTCAGCGGGGCGTGTTCAATCTGTTACTCTTCGCTTGGTGGTTGAAAGAGAGCAAGAAATACAGCAATTTAAGCCGGAGCGCAGTTACAAGGTGCAGGCGTTGTTTGTCAGCAATTCTGGACAGGTTTTTAAGGCCGATCTTTCAACTGCTTTTTCAAGTTATGAATTAGCAGTATCTTTTTTGAATGACAACTTCAATGCCACTTTTTCCGTGGGTCATTTAGAGAAAAAACCCGCCACCAAATCTCCCTCAGCTCCTTTCACTACTTCGACTCTTCAGCAAGAAGCCTCACGAAAATTAGGCTTTTCAGTAGGAAGAACCATGCAGAATGCACAACGTTTGTACGAAGCGGGGTTGATCACCTACATGCGAACTGACAGTGTGAATCTTTCCGATCAAGCTTTGGGACAGGCTGCCCGTGTTATTGAAGACAATTATGGTAAGAAGTATGTAAAAACCCAGCATTACAAAACCAAAAACAAAGGAGCGCAGGAAGCCCATGAGGCCATACGTCCTACCAATTTGGGTCTTGCCGATGCACAGGTAGAAAGAGACCAAAAGCGATTGTATGATCTGATTTGGAAGCGTACCATTGCCTCTCAAATGAGCCATGCCAAATTGGAGCGTACAATGGTTCGTGTCGATGCAGACAGTCATGACAAACATTTTATTGCCCGCGGTGAAGTATTGCAATTTGACGGTTTTTTAAAAGTCTATTTAGAAGGAGTTGATGACAGTGAAGAGGAAGAACAAGGGCTGCTTCCGGCTCTTCAGATTGGTGAGATAGTATCATCTCAAAACATCACTGCCACTGAACGATTTTCACGACCTCCCTACAGGTATTCTGAAGCCTCTTTGGTTAAGAAGTTAGAAGAATTAGGTATTGGTAGACCCTCTACCTATGCGCCCACCATTTCTACAATATTGAACAGAAAATATGTGGCCAAAGGAAAGATTGAAGGTGTAACACGTCGCTACAAACAGCTTACCCTCAAAAACCAAAAAATAGAGGAAAAAAACCTTTCTGAAAAAACAGGTTCTGATAAAGGAAAATTGGTTCCGACTGATGTTGGGGTTTTGGTCAATGAATTTCTAGTTAACAATTTTGAATCGGTTGTAGATTATGGATTTACGGCCAATGTAGAGCGTGATTTTGATCAGATTGCTGCTGGCAATGTCGAGTGGGAAGGGGTGATGAAAGATTTCTACAAAGATTTTCATCCTGTAGTGGAAGATGTAAAAAAGAATGCAACCCGAGAAACAGGGCAACGTATTTTGGGCACAGACCCAAAAACCGGTCGACAATTGAGTGTGCGATTGGGCAAATTTGGCCCTATGGCACAGCTAGGAACGGTAGAGGAAGAGGAGAAACCCTTATTTTCCAGTATTCCGGATCATTTATCCCTGACTACCATCAATTTTGATGAGGCCCTTGATTTGTTTAAACTCCCTGCCAACTTGGGTTCATATGAAGACAAAGCGGTTGAAGTCAACAATGGTCGGTTTGGGCCTTATGTAAAACATGACAACAAGTTTATTTCCCTTCCAAGTGGCACCAACCCCTTGTCGGTCAGCCTAGAAGAAGCCATTTCATTCATATTAAAAAAACGAGAGGCAGACGCACCTATCGCTCAATACGAAGGCATGGACGTTACCAAAGGCAAAGGTCGGTTTGGCCCTTTTATCAAATGGAATGGCTGGTTTATCAATGTGAACAAACAGTACGATTTTGACAATTTGAGTCAGCAGGATATAGAATCTCTTATAGAAGACAAAAAGAAGAAAGAAGCAGAAAAGCTTGTTTGTGAGTGGGAAGAAGAGGGCATCCGTATAGAAAAAGCACGTTGGGGACGACACTATATTATAAAAGGAAAATCCAAAATAGAACTCACCAAAGACATTGACCCCAAAAAACTTAGCTTAGAAGAGGTCAAAAAACTACTCGACGCTAAAAAACCCAAAAAACGTAAAACTTCTAAAAAGTAGTGGCACTAGAGTTATTATCTCCCGTTCCTGATGCTGTTTTGGCAAGCAACTTATTGATGCCATCACAAACTTTGGGAAATCAATTGCTCAAAAATACCCAACAAGACGGATTTCCCAATCTCAAAAATGTAAGAGTGGCATTGGTTGGCGTACAGGAAACACGCTCCGTGGGCCAACCCCATCAAAGGAAACAAGACTTAGGCGCCATTCGAAAATCTTTATATGCATTGTATGCAGGCAACTGGCCCAATACGATTGCAGACTTGGGCGACCTTCCTATTGGAGACACTGAGCCTGATTCATACCGGGTGCTGCAAGATGTAGCTATGGAGTTGTACAAACAAAACATTTTGTTGGTAGCTTTTGGTGGTAGTCAAGAGAACACCTTGGGCTTGTGTGCGGTGTTTTCCCAACTCAAAACCTACTATAATTTGTGTTCCATTGACTACAAGTTTGATTTTGGCGCTCATGGGATGCTGATTGACAACGATTCATATATGTCAAATTTGATATCCTCCCGTCCCAACTATTTATTGAATTTCTGCAATTTGGGATATCAGAGTTATTTTGTAGCTCAAGAGGAATTGGACTTGATGGATCGTCTTTATTTTGATGCAGTTAGGTTAGGAGAATTGCACACCGACATGAAAGTAGCCGAACCCTATCTGAGGGATTCTGATGTGGTTTCAATCGACTTGTCATCGGTGGTCTCTCGCGATTTGGGTGGAGGTATGACACAAGTCAACGGTTTTTCTGCGCACCAAATATGTACATTGGGTCGCTATGTGGGCTTGAGTGATCGAGTGGGCTTGGTCAGTTTAAACAACATCCCTCAAACCCCTGAGGCAGCGCAACTGGCTGCCCAAACTTTATGGTATATTATAGAAGGCTTACAACACAGAGCCAACGAATATCCTTTTTCAACAAAGGACAACTGTACCAAGTTTGTGGTGCCTCACAGTGATCAAGAATTGACTTTCTTTCAGAGCTTGGTAACAGAAAGGTGGTGGGTTTTAGTACCACTTAAAAATAATAATGACAAAGAATATACGTTATTACCCTGTACCGAAAATGACTATATTCGTTCGGTCAATGGAGTTGTTCCAGAACGATGGTGGCGTGCGGTACGTCGAACTATAATGTAAATTCCATATTTTTGGAAGAATTGTGTGAAACGAAATGATTAACTTAGTTTTTTGATGAAAAACGCACTTATAGTTTTTTTGTTTTTAGGGGTTGTTTTGAGTTGTGGTCGCCGCAATCAAGGTGAGCTCGTTGGGGTTAAAGCAAAAAAATTCTTTCCTGAAAAGCCACATGGTATGGTGGAAATTCCTGGCGGGTCCTTTATCATGGGATCTTCAGATGAAGACATAGTCGATGCCCAAAACGACCCTACAAAGACGGTTACAGTACGCACTTTTTATATGGATGAGACCGAGATTACCAATGCCGAATACAGGGCATTTGTGGAGTGGGTCAAAGACTCCATTGTTCGCACCCAACTTGCTGTGGCGGCTGTTGAAGAAGCTGGGTATGATTTTCCCACAGAAGCAGAACTAGACGAGGATGGCATCCTTCAATATTTCCCGAAGTTTGAACCAACAGATGAGGAGCCAAGCGCCTATCAAGAGTATTTGGATGAATATTCCTTTAACGGCAACATCATTGACCGGTGGCTATCAACTTATCAAGCTCCTGATTCAATTTTTCATTATCATTTGCCGTTAAATAAGGATATTGATGTGGTTTGGGATCGTGAGGATTATCCCGACGCACTTTACGCATTGGTAATTGAGGACAGTATTTATCTTCCTGAAGAAGAGTGGTTTAATGGAGAGCCCACCACAAACAAAAAGAAATTCAAGTACAGATATTCATATTTTGATGCTGAGCGTGCAGTCAAATTCCCAGATAGTGCGCGTTCTAAGTTTTTGATTCATGATGCTGTCGAGATTTATCCAGACACTACTGTGTGGATTAAAGATTTCAAGTACAGTTACAACGAGCCCATGCATAACGATTATTTTTGGCATAGGGCCTATGCTGACTATCCGGTTGTAGGGATTACTTGGGCACAAGCCAACGCATTTGCGCACTGGCGCACTAAGATGCGCAATGACTACCTGCGTACCAAAAGAAAAAAAGAAACCATAGGTCGCTTCAGGCTTCCTACAGAGAGTGAGTGGGAATATGCAGCACGTGGTGGACTTCAATCCGCCATTTATCCATGGGGAGGTCCTTATTTGACAGATGACAGAGGTTGTTTCTTGGCCAACTTTAAACCCAAGCGTGGTGACTATGCAGCCGACCAATCTCTCTACACGGTAGAAGCCGATTCCTATAAGCCAAATGATTATGGCTTGTACAATATGTCTGGAAATGTGGCAGAGTGGACAGGTTCCTCTTATTATGACGAAGGTTATGAGTTTGCTTCTCCTATGAACCCTGATTTG
Organism: Flavobacteriaceae bacterium; assembly: GCA_964229545.1. Lineage (GTDB taxonomy): Bacteria > Bacteroidota > Bacteroidia > Flavobacteriales > Flavobacteriaceae > UBA724. The sequence goes on from CAXRDP010000047.1 coordinate 17,801, forward strand.
GTTTCAGGAGCCAACAAGCGCAAAGTCATTAGAGGGGGTTCATGGAAAGACGTAGCGTACTTTTTAAAGGTAGCCACAAGAGATTACGAATATGCAGACAGCGCCCGAAGTTATATAGGCTTTAGAATGGTGCGTGATTTTTTAGGAACTAACGATACGAGATAAATACATAAATTATGAAAAAACGATTTGCAATCCCCGAGAAATGGATTGAACTCACATTTGGAGTTGGGGCTTCCATAGTTATCATCGGTGCTTTGATGAAGATTACACATGGTGATTTGGGTCCCATTTCTGGAAACGACATGTTGACGGTTGGGCTTGTCACAGAAGCGGTTATTTTCTTAATTGCAGGACTTAGAGGGTATTATTTTGCTCAAGACAATGGTCAAGCTGAACCTGGCACACCTAATGGAAAAGCCGCAGAAGTAGACGCCGAAGCCAAAGCTCTTAAACAAGCTTTTGTCGATGCCAAAGAACAAATTACTGCGCTATCTTCCAATCTGAAGTCTGCGACCTCAGCAACGGCAAGTATTAGCTTTCCTAAAGATTTCCAAGCCAACGTGGAAACCCTTAACAAAAATGTAGCTGCGGCCGGCAACAGTGTCGCCCAAATAGATGCTGCCTACAACAAGGTGCATGCTAGCCTTGAAGGGCATCCCAAATCCAATGAAGCATTGATGCAATCCAGCTCACAGCTTCAAGCTCAATTGGAGCAAATGAACCAACGTGTGGCAGAACTCAATAATAAGTATGCTGCATTGGTTGAGGCCATGCGTAAATAACACAATATGGCTGCAGGAAAACAGGATACTCGCCAAAAGATGATCAATATGATGTATCTGGTGTTTATTGCCATGCTGGCATTAAACATCAGTAAAGAAGTATTGGCCACGCTTGGCATTATCAATGATGATATCAGTACATCTACCGAAGCGCTCGATGCAGATAGCACTTTGAAGCATGCGGTTTTTCAAAATAATGCCAACAACGACTACTACAGGGTTGCCTCTACATATACCCCTGAGATAGAATCTTTGGCGGATGCGTATTACGATTATATCGATGACTTAAAATCGTTTTTGCTTAACACAGATGAAAACAATTTTAAGATGGAGCGTACAGACCTCCGTACCGGAACAACGGACACCATTGTTGACTATCAAACCATGGACAAGTCTCAATACTTGGATGAGTATTTCTTTGATGGGGATAAAAACACTACTGCAGGAGATGAGTTTGTCCAGCGTTTTCGCTCATTTCCCAATGACATTCAAGCCGTGTTAGACAGCTTGGTGGCTGCCGATTTGGAAAAAGACCCACCCACAGAGACATTACCTGAAGGGGAGTATGCAGACTTCGATTTCTCCAGCTATGACGAGGTAGTTGAGAGGTTTGCTTACAGCGATGAATTGGTAAACAGAGAAGGTAAGTACCAACCCTATTTGGAATATCACTTTCAAGGGTTTCCACTTATTGCATCATTGTCCAAACTCACCAAACTTCAACACGACATTCGTTATGCTGAAAACCGTGCACTAGAGTTGATTCTTGCTACCATCAGCGGGCATGAAGGGGGTCTGAATAAGTATCAAACACTTTTGGAGTCCTCTAAATCTTCTTATTACACCAACGACTTGATTGATGCCTCAGTGGTCATGGGTAAAAAAGATTCAAACTTTAAACCCGATCGTGCAGAACTCTATATCAATGACCGGCCTTTGGTTGCAGGAAGAGATTATGAAATCGCTGCAGGTGGGGTGCAACTAAAAACACGGTTTTCTAACCCTGGTTCGTATGCCCTCACAGGTAAGTTGTTTTTTGAGCGAAACAAAGAAGAGCTTTCTGTGGAGGTAAATCAACAGCTTTCGGTTATTGATAAGCCCAATGATGCTGTGATATCTGCTGATCAAATGAAAGTGGTTTATCAGGGCTTGCCGAACCCCTTGTCGATATCCATTCCCGGTATTCCGAATGACAAACTCCGGGTTACTGCTCGAAATGGTTCCATCACTCGAAAAGGAACCAAATTTGAGGCCATCCCCGATGGAGACAAACCGGGTCAGTTTATGAAAATATTTGTTTCGGGAGAAATCAACGGACAACAGATACAGGCACCCCCACAAGATTTTAAAATCAAACCGCTGCCCCCTGCTTTTGGTTCTATTGATTTGGGTGATTTAGGCAAGATTGCCAAAGGAGATGTATCCAAATCTTTTTTACCCGCAGGAATTATTGGCGCCAAATTTCCTGATGACTTTGACTACCAACTAGATATCAAAATCAATGGGTTTGAAGTGACTGTTGGAAATTACGGCACTGTCGAGGTCAAAGGAGACCGCATTATGTTTAATCGAGTTGCAGAGTCTTATGTAAAAAGTTCCCGACCCGGAGACAAGGTGTTTATATCCGACATCGACGCTGAAGTTCGTGCCGGCAACCAAGTTTTAAAGGATATTAGGGTGTTGGATTTTGTGGTATCACTTAAATAATTTAGTAATGAAACGCTTTGCTCAAATCACATGTTTTTTCATTTTCAGCCTTCACTATGTAGTGGCGCAGTCCAACATACTCAACGCCAAAAACCCCGATGAAATTGGTAAGAAAACTGAGGAGCAAATCGCCTATGACGCCAATCAAGCTCCCTTGGCATATCCCTATGTAGACGACAAAGATGTGCTTTGGAGCAAGGTTGTGTATGAGGAAATCGACTTATCGCAAAAATTTAATTTTCCCTTACTATATCCCACAGATGACGCCCTTTACACGGATGAACGAAAATCTTTGTGGCGGATTATTTATGAGTCTCTCGAAAAAGGCTTGATTGAAAATGTTTATCAACGCAATAACCGAAACTTTACGGAAACTTATTCGAGGGAGGAATTTATGCAATTTTTGAATACCTCTGTGAATATTGGAGGTATCGTCCAAGAAGACAGAGTAGAGTCTCATCAGATTACGGCCTACAGAATCAAAGGCCTATGGTATTTTGATAAAAAATACGGCGAGCTGAGATACCGATTGTTAGCCATTATGCCCGTAGGCCGTGATTTACTCAATGAAAATGATCAGGAGTACAAAACCCCGCTATTTTGGTTGTGGTATAGAGATCTTAGGCCGATTCTTCATAAAGAGTTGGTGTTTAGTGATAAGAACAATGCCAAGCGTATCAGTTTTGACCAATTGCTTACCTCTCGTAGGTTTCACTCCTATTTGTTTGCCGTAGACAATGTGATGAATGACCGAACCCTTGAGGAAACACCAACCATTTCCGATGATCCCTATTTAAGACTTGTTGAGTCGGAGCGCCTAAAGCAGAGCATACGAGATTTTGAGTTGGATATGTGGAATGACTAGTCAGAAATTAAAAAACACTACAAGCCCTTTATGGGGCTTTTTTTATGCGAGTTGATTATATAGTTGTTGGATTGGGCCTGGCCGGTCTTGCCTTCTGTGAGCAGCTGCGG
>CAXRDP010000048.1:0-4304 GCA_964229545.1 Flavobacteriaceae bacterium
CAACGCACACCCAAAGTCGAAGTTACTGTCCAAAAAGGGGTGTCATGTTGGCAAGAAAAGCGTCCCATAGAAAAAGTAGGATTGTATATTCCCGGTGGTACGGCCCCTTTGTTTTCATCTGTACTGATGTTGGCCATTCCAGCTCAGTTGGCAGGCTGTCGTGAGATTGTACTCTGTACACCTCCCAACAAATCGGGCATCATTCCGCCTCCGATTCGCTATGCAGCTTCTTTGTGTGGTGTGACACGCCTGTTTCAGGTGGGTGGCATACAAGCCATCGCGGCTTTGACCTATGGAACAGAAAGCATACCTCAAGTGTATAAGATATTGGGCCCTGGCAATCAGTATGTCACAGCCGCCAAACAAAAAGCAACACAGTGTGGCGTAGCTATCGATATGCCTGCTGGCCCTAGTGAGTTGTTGGTAGTCGCAGACGATACGGCCAACCCCGCCTATGTGGCTGCAGACCTGCTTTCTCAAGCCGAACACGGCACCGACAGTCAGGTAATTTTGGTCAGTACTTCTTCCAAATTGGTAGATGCGGTGCAGAACGAACTCCAAACCCAATTGCCGTTCTTGCCACGCCAAGAGATCGCTAAAGAAGCCCTCAACAACTCCAAAGCCATTTTGTTTGAGGATGAGGCAACTGCAATGGAATTTATCAACGGTTACGGCCCCGAACACTATATCATCTGTATGCAAAACGAAGATGCGTTTGTAGCGGGAGTACAAAATGCTGGTTCCGTGTTTATAGGGAACTACACCCCCGAAAGTGCTGGTGATTATGCCTCTGGCACCAATCACACTTTGCCTACCAACGGATATGCCAAGCAGTATAGCGGTGTCAATTTAGACAGTTTCCTAAAGGCGATTACCTTTCAAAAGATATCTTCAGAGGGAATACTGGATTTAGGCCCCACTATTGAAGCCATGGCAGAGGCTGAGGGTCTACAAGCCCACAAAAACGCAGTAAGCATACGATTAAAGGATTTGAAATGAGTTTTGACGTCAATCAATTATTGCGACCCTACGTATTGGCTATGAAGCCATATACTTCGGCACGGGACGAATTTGACACCCAAACGGAAGACTATGTCTATTTGGATGCCAACGAAAACCCATATCACAATGGGGTCAATCGATATCCAGACCCGCAACAAAAGGCGTTAAAAGCGGTTTTGGCATCAAAATTTGATGTGGATGCCGAACAATTGCTTTTGGGTAATGGCAGCGATGAGGTACTGGATTTGATTTTCCGCGCTTTTTGCGAACCCAACCAAGATGAAATTCTTATCATGCCACCCACTTATGGCATGTATAAAGTTTTGGCTGAAATCAATCAAATCACTTTAAAAGAAGTGCCTTTAATTATTGATTTTCAGTTAGATATACAATCAATACTTGATGCTGTAAATTCCAATACCAAGGCGATTTTTTTGTGTTCGCCCAACAACCCGAGCGGAAACAGCTTTAAGCTCCAAGACATTGAGACTTTGCTAAATTCTTTTAAAGGGATCGTAGTATTAGACGAAGCTTATATCGATTTTTCTACCCAGGCGAGTTGGGCCAATCGTTTGGAAGCATTTCCCAATCTGATCATCACCAGAACCCTTTCTAAGGCCTATGGCATGGCAGGTTTGCGATTGGGTATTTGCATAGCCTCACAAGCCATCATTGCTGCTTTAAACAAAATCAAACCGCCCTACAATGTCAATACGCTGACACAAGAAAGAGCCATGGCGGAATTGTCCCAATCAGCTCGTTACAACAAACAATTGGCCACCCTGTTGAAAGAGCGTTCTGTCTTGACAAACCAACTACAAAATATCTCCTTTGTCGAATATGTATTTCCAAGCGACGCCAATTTTTTGTTGGTGCGTGTCGATGATGCCAATTTGCGCTACTCACAATTGGTAGAAGAGGGTATTGTAGTACGCAACCGAAGCAAAGAATACGGTTGCGCAAACTGTTTGCGATTTACGGTAGGAACCCCCGAAGAAAACAAAAAACTCATTCAATCTTTATCAATACTAGATTCATGAAAAAGGTTTTATTTATCGATAGAGACGGAACTTTGGCTCTGGAGCCTGAGGATTACCAACTCGATGCTTTTGAAAAACTGGTTTTTTACCCTGAGGTGTTTGCTTATTTGGGTAAAATTGCCAAAGAAATGGACTATGAACTCGTTATGGTTACCAACCAAGACGGGCTGGGGACAGACAGTTTTCCGGAAGATAGCTTTTGGCCGGTTCACAATCATTTGATCAAAACCTTCGAAAACGAAGGGATTGTCTTTTCGGACATCCTGATCGACCGCAGTTTTCCACAAGACAACGCACCTACACGCAAACCCCGAACGGGCTTGCTGACTGCCTATACGGATTCGGACCAGTACGACCTCTCCAACTCCTATGTCATAGGAGATCGGCTTACAGATATGGAATTGGCCAAAAACTTGGGTGCACAAGGTATCTTCATTGCCAACCAACCCGATTTGGGCAAAGATGAAGCAGGTGATATCGGAGATGTCATCGCCTTAACGACCACCGATTGGAAAGCCATATACGCATTTTTAAAAGCAGGGGCTAGGCGTGCGAAAATCACCCGTACGACCAAAGAAACTGACATCACCATCGACCTGAATCTCGATGGCACTGGAAAAGCAAGCATTGCCACAGGCATCGCTTTTTTTGACCATATGTTAGATCAGTTGGCCCGTCATGGCGGGGTGGATCTGTCACTACAAGTCAAAGGGGATTTGGAAGTCGATGAGCACCACACCATCGAAGATACGGCCATTGCACTGGGAGAGGCCTTTGCGGAAGCATTGGGAGACAAGCTTGGCATCGCACGCTATGGTTTTTGTTTGCCCATGGACGATTGTTTGGCTCAGGTAAGCCTCGATTTTGGCGGGCGTAGCTGGTTGATGTGGGACGCTACTTTTAAGCGTGAAATGATTGGAAAAATGCCTACAGAGATGTTTTTTCACTTCTTTAAATCATTTGCTGATGGGGCCAAAGCCAATCTGAATATCAAGGCAGAAGGCTTTAATGAACACCACAAAATTGAAGCGATTTTTAAAGCTTTTTCCAAAGCCATCAAAGCGGCCATACAGAGAGACGCTGAAAAACTAATATTGCCCTCAACCAAAGGAATGTTATGAGTGTAGCCATCATCGATTACGGTGCCGGAAACATCCAGAGCCTTCGTTTTGCTTTGGAAAGACTGGGTGTTGCGGCTACGCTGACCGATCAGGTTGACGAAATTCAACAGGCAGACCGTGTGATTTTTCCAGGGGTAGGCGAGTCACGCAGTGCCATGACCAAACTCCAAGCCTCCGGACTCGACAAACTGATTCCGACTCTCACACAACCCGTTTTGGGAATATGTTTGGGTATGCAGTTGATGTGCACACATACAGAAGAAGGCGACACCACAGGTTTGGGAATATTTGACACTCAAGTAAGACGTTTTGACAACCAACTCAAAGTGCCTCATATGGGATGGAATACCAGCAAACACAACGCATTAGGCTTGTTTGAAGGGATTGCCAACGAATGTTATTTCTATATGGTACATAGTTTTTACGCCCAGATGTGTGATGAAACCATAGCCTCCATGGAGTACGGCCTGGCCTTTAGCACGGCCCTTCAGAAGGACAATTTTTACGGCGTGCAGTTTCACCCCGAAAAAAGCAGTAAAGCAGGCGCCAAATTGCTTGAAAATTTTTTGAAATTATGAGAATCATTCCTGCCATTGACATTATAGACGGCAAGTGTGTACGCCTTAAAAATGGAGATTACAGCACCCAAAAGGTTTACAACGAAAACCCTGTTGAAGTGGCCAAGGCATTTGAGGCGCATGGCATTCAATACCTGCATTTGGTCGATTTGGACGGTGCCAAATCACAGCATATAGTGAATTATAAAGTACTCGAACTAATCGCTTCCAGCACCTGTTTACAAATCGATTTTGGTGGGGGTATCAAATCCGATGAGGATGTGCGTATTGCCTTTGAAAGTGGTGCCCAACAGCTTACGGGTGGCAGTGTGGCCGCCAAATCACCGGCATTGTTTGAAAAATGGTTGTCTGCCTATGGCCCAGAAAAAATCATCCTCGGCGCCGATGCCAAAGACCGTCGCATTGCCACGCATGGTTGGGAACAAACTTCAGACCTAGACGTGGTCTCTTTTGTAAAAGACTACCAACAACGCGGGGTTTCTTATGTTATCTGTACCGATGTCAGCAAAGACGGCATGCTGGAAGGCCCTTCTTTTGAGCTCTATAAAGAATTGCTAACTAAA